>CABUOA010000013.1 GCA_902493145.1 uncultured Collinsella sp.
ATATAGGCACACAAGGTCAAAGGCGGCAGCATGATCCTCCTGGTCGACAAGATCGAAAAAAGCTTCGGCGCGCGCGTCCTCTTTAGCGGCGCGTCTTTCCAGATCAACCCCGGCGAGCGTTTTGCGCTCGTGGGACCCAACGGCGCCGGCAAAACCACCATGCTCAAGATCATCATGGGCATCGACAGCCCCGACGCCGGCCAGGTCCAGTACGCCAAGGACTGCCAGGTGGGCTACCTCGAGCAGGAAACCAACCTGGAGCAAATGGACACCACCATCCTCGCTGAGGTCATGGCCGCTGCCAAGGAAATCCGCCGCATGGGCGAGCGCGCCAACGAGCTGCAGGCCCAGATCACCGAGCTTTCCGAACAGGGCAAGGACGTCGACGCGCTCCTTAACGAGTACGGCCAGGTCCAGGACCGCTTTGAGCACCTAGGCGGCTACGAGCTCGAGAGCAACGCCCGAAAGATCCTGTCTGGCCTGGGCTTTAAGGTTACCGACTTTGAGCGCCCCTGTTCCGAGTTCTCGGGCGGCTGGCAGATGCGCATCGCGCTGGCCAAGCTCTTCCTGCGCCACCCCGACCTGCTGCTTCTGGACGAGCCCACCAACCACCTGGACCTCGAAAGCGTCCAGTGGCTGCGCGGCTTTATCGCCAACTACGACGGAGCCGTCCTCATCGTCAGCCACGACCGCGCCTTTATGGACGCCTGCGTCGACCACGTCGCCGCGCTCGAAAACCGTCGCGTGACCACCTACACCGGCAACTACAGCAGCTACCTCAAGCAGCGCGAGGACAACCTGGAGCAGATGCGCGCCAAACGCGCCGCCCAGGAGCGCGACATCGCCCACATGCAGGTCTTCGTCGACAAGTTCCGCTACAAGCCCACCAAGGCAGCCCAGGCCCAGGAGCGCATCCGCAAGATCGAGCAGATCAAAAAGGAGCTTGTCATCCTACCCGAGGGCCACAAGCACATCGACTTTAAGTTCCCCGACCCGCCGCGCTCCGGCGACATGGTCGTGGGCCTGGAGGGCGTCTCCAAGTCCTACGGCAACAAGCACATCTACAGCGACATCGACCTCAAGCTCTACCGCGGCGAGCACGTGGCGCTCGTCGGCCCCAACGGCGCTGGCAAGTCCACGCTCATGAAGATCCTCGCCGGCCTGGAGCCGCCCACCACCGGCACCCGGGACCTGGGCACCAACGTGGGCGTGGCCTACTACGCCCAGCACGCACTCGAGGGCATGACCGAGTCCAATACCGTCCTGCAAGAGATCGACACCGTCACGCCCAAGTGGACCGTGCCACAGCAGCGCAGCCTACTGGGCGCCTTCCTGTTTAGCGACAACGATTCCATCGAGAAGCAGGTTCGCGTCCTCTCCGGCGGCGAAAAAGCGCGTCTGGCCCTGGCCAAGATGCTCGTGGCCCCCGAGGCGCTCCTGTGCCTGGACGAGCCCACCAACCACCTAGACATCGACTCGGTGGACATGCTCGAGAACGCCCTGCAAAACTTCCCCGGCACCATCGTGCTGATCAGCCACGACGAACACCTGGTGCGCGCCGTGGCCAACCGCGTCATCGACATCCGCGACGGCCAAGTCACGGTCTACGACGGCGACTACGACTACTACCTCTACAAGCGCGAGGACCTCGCAGCCCGCGCCGCCGCCGAGGCGTCCACGGAGAGCGCGCCGGCCACGACCAAGTCCACCAAGGCCAGCGCCGCCCAGGCCGACACCCCCGTCGCCGCCCCCAAGCCTGCCGAGGGCAAAAAGACCAAGGAGCAAAAGCGCGCCGAGGCCCAAGCCCGCGCTGCGCTCAACAAAAAGCTCAAGGGCGTGCGCAACCAGCTCAAGAAGATCGAAACGGAGCTCGACAAAAAGCGTGCCCGCTATGACGAGCTTATGGAATTGATGGCCAGCGAAGAGCTTTATGCCGATCAGGATAAGTTCAACGCCGCGCTGGGGGAATATAACGGCCTTAAGCAAGAGCTACCCAAGCTCGAGGACGAATGGCTGGAGCTTTCCACCCAGATCGAAGAGGAGACCGCGCGTGAACTCTCGTAAGGCCACTGCCGTGGCGATGAGCATCATCGCCATCGCCTGTCGCATCTGCGGCATCTTTATGAGCGCGATGACCGTGCTGCTGTGCTTTAGCGGCCTCACCGCCAAGCTGCAGATCGTAGGCTTTGTCGTTGAGCTTTCGCGCGCGCTGCCGAGCGCCATCGCCGGCTACGGCGTCATCACGTCGCCCTTTGGCGGCGTCTTCCGCCTGGATTACGCCATCGTCGCTGTCATCCTGTTTGTGGCCGACCACCTGCTCACGCGCGCCTCGCGCCGCGTCCGCTAGGGGAGCGATATGTCCAGCAGCTACCTCATGAACCTGCTTGCCAGCGCCGTCGCCGTCATCGTGGGCATCGTTATCCACGAGAGTGCGCACGCTGCCGCAGCCTGGGCGCTCGGCGACAAGACGGCCCGATCGCGCGGTCGTGTCTCGCTCAACCCGCTCAACCATATCGACCCGTTTGGCACCATCATCCTGCCGCTGCTCATGCTCGCAGCCGGTGGCCCGGTGTTCGCCTTCGCCAAGCCCGTGCCCGTGTACCTCAACAACCTCAAGCACCCCAAGCGTGACGAGGTCCTGGTGAGTGCGGCCGGCCCCGCATCGAACATCGCACTCGCGTGCCTCGCGGCCGCCCTCATGCACGCAACGTACGGCAACCTCTACACCAGCATGTCCTTTGCCGTAGCATCACAGATCATGAACTTCGGCGCCACCTTTATCGTGGTCAACCTGTCACTCGCGTTCTTCAACCTCATCCCGATCCCGCCACTCGACGGTTCGTCGATCATCGTGCCCTTCCTCAAAGGCAAGGCGCTCAACAACTACTACCACCTGCAGCAATACGCCATGCCCATACTCATCATTGTGCTGTATCTGCTGCCCATGTGGACCGGCATCGACGTGATCGGCCGCTATTTCGACGTTACCGTGTATCCGCTCGCTGAGCAGCTGCTCAACTTCGCAATCGCCGGCATCTAAGGTAAACTTACAGGTCGACCGTGCAAAACGGTCGTAACATGCACCCAAACCGCGCCGCGAAGGCGCCGTCAAAGGAGGTCGAAGATGTCGTATCGCGTGTCGACGCAGGTCTACAGCGGACCGTTCGACCTGCTGCTGCAGCTGGTTACCCGCCAAAAAGTAGATATCGGCGCCATCTCCATTAGCGAGGTGGCCGAGCAGTACCTTGCCGAGGCCGAGCGCATCGAGGCGCTGGACCTGGACGTGGCGAGCGACTTTTTGCTGGTCGCGGCAACCCTTTTGGACATCAAGGCCGCCTCTCTGGTACCGCAGGAGGCCCCGCGCAAAGTCGATGACGACGATGACGAGTTCGACGAAGACCTCGAGGAGCTCAGCACGCTCGACGGCGACGCCTTACGCGAGGTCCTGATCCAGCGCCTGATCGCCTACAAACAGTTTAAGGGCGCGGCTGCGGCCCTCGGTGCCCGCATGCAGGCCGAAAGCCGCATGCACCCGCGTGTGGCCGGCCCCGACCCGGAGTTTTTGGGCCTCATGCCCGACTACCTAGCTGGCATCACCCTGCGCGGCCTGGCCGTCATCTGTGCCGACCTGGACGGCAAGCGCCAGACCTTCCTGCTGGAGGCCGAGCACGTGGCACCGCATCGCGTGCCGCTCGACCTGACCGTGGCCTCAGTCGACCGCTTTACCATGGCGCACCAAACCTGCACCTTCCGCGAGCTGCTGGATGGCGACGCCACCACCGAGCAGCTCGTCGTCACCTTCCTGGCCATGCTCGAGCTCGCCAAACGCGGCTCGCTTACGCTGAGTCAGGACGAAATCTTTGGAACCATCTGCATCAACCGAGTCGAGGGCGCCGAGGCATACGTGCCCGGCGAGGGCCCCGAGCTCACCGAATAGGAGCGGCAACCATGTCAACCCTTTCCACGCTGGAGGCAAACAGCCTCAAAGGCGCACTCGAGGCGCTGCTGCTAGTGTCGAGCGACCCGGTGAGTGCGCCCGCGCTCGCCGGCGCACTGGATATCGCCCCCGGCGAGTGCGCATCGCTGCTCGCCGAGCTCAAGGTTGAGTACGAGGAGGCCAACCGTGGCTTTCAGCTGCGTGAGGTCGCCGGCGGCTGGCGCCTGTTTACGCACCCCGCCTACCACGACGTGGTCGAGGCCTATGTGCTGAGCTGGGACACGCAAAAGCTGTCGCAGGCCGCGCTCGAAACACTGGCAGTCATCGCATACCACCAGCCCGTGACGCGCGAGGTGGTCAAGGGCATCCGCGGCGTCAATTCCGACGGCGTCATCGCGTCGCTCGTGGACAAAGGTCTGGTGCGCGAGCTCGGCCGCGACCCCCAGCGCGGTCAGGCCATCATCTACGGCACGACCAACGCCTTCTTGGAAAAGTTCGGTCTGCGCTCCACCCGCGACCTGCCCGACCTGGAGCAGTTTGCCCCCGACGAGCAGTCGCGTCAGTTTATCCGCGAGCGTCTGAGCGGCCGCAGCATTCAGTCCACGCTCGAGGAGCAGGCCGAGGACCTGGACGAAGAGCGCGAACTGCTCGATACCGATGTTGAAGATGTTGAGGTGGTCGAGGACTTGGAAACCCTGGTCGTCGACGAGACCTCGGAGGATATGCATGACGAGGACTAACGAAGTAGGGGAGACGCGCGCCATGGGCAACGCAATACCCGCAACCGACACCCAGCCCGTCTATCCGCACACCATGCGCCTGCAGCGCTTTTTGGCGCGCGCAGGCGTGGCGAGCCGCCGCGGCTCGGAGGACCTGATGACCGCCGGCCGCGTGACCGTCAACGGCCAGGTCGCGACCGAACTAGGTACCAAGGTCGACGTCGACCGCGACCATATCGAGGTCGACGGCATGCCCGTCAAGCTCAACCAGGGCGCCGTGTACCTGATGCTCTACAAGCCGACCGGCTACCTCACCACCATGAGCGATCCGCAGGAGCGCCCTTGCGTGGCCGACCTGGTCCCCCGCGACCGCTTTCCGGGACTTTTCCCGGTGGGCCGCCTGGATCGCGACACCACGGGCCTTTTGCTCTTTACCACCGACGGCGACCTGTCGCAGGACCTGCTGCACCCCAGCAAGCACGTCTACAAGACCTACCAGGCGCTCGTTGACGGGACGCTGTCCGACCACGATCTTACGCCGCTGCGTCGCGGCATCGAGCTCGACGACGGCCTGTGCCAGCCGGCGATCTGCCGCGTCATCAACGCGCGCGAAGCCGAGGCTGTGGCACCGCAAGGTGTGAAGCCCGGCACCACAGCCGTGGAGGTCATTATCCGCGAGGGCCGCAAAAATCAGGTCAAGCGCATGCTAAGCAAGATCCACCACCCGGTGATTCGTCTGCACCGCTGCAACTTTGCCGGCCTGGAGCTCAAGGACGTGGCCAAGGGCTCGTGGCGCGAGCTCACCGACCGCGAGGTGCAGATCCTCAAGGCCGGCGGCATCCCGCCCAAGCAGGCGAGCGCCAAGCGCAACGGCGGCAAGCCCCAAGACACGCCCGCCAGCCGCACGCGTCACCACGGCAGCCACGGCTCCGCACCAAAGCGCAACACCTACCGCGAGCGCTACACAGGCTAGGCAACCCGCCGCGCCCCAGCGCACGCGAACCATACCAGCACGTCAACCATCGAAAGGAAGCATTGCATGATCGTCGCCATCGACGGCCCCGCCGGTTCCGGCAAGTCCACCATCGCCAAGGAGATCGCCCGCCAGCTGGGCTTTAACAAGCTCGACACGGGCGCCATGTATCGCGCCGTCACCTTCGCCGCGCTCGACCGCGGCATCGATCTAGACGACGAGGCGGCCATCGACGCCCTCGCCGAGCAGATCGAGATTCGCTTTACCAACGGCACCGGCGAGGACACGCGCCTGACCATTGACGGCCAGGACGCTTCGGCCGCCATTCGCACCCCGCAGGTCGACGCCAACGTGTCCAAAGTCTCGGCCTACCCGGGTGTGCGCGCCGCCATGCTCATCCACCAGCGCCGCGCCGCCGAGGACCGCGATATCGTGGCCGAGGGTCGCGACATCGGAACCGTCGTGTTCCCTAACGCGCAGGTCAAGGTCTTCCTGACCGCCGACCCGCGCGAGCGCGCCCGCCGCCGCGTGCTGCAGCGTCACCAAAACGATGCTCAGCCGCTCACGCCCGCGCAACTCGAGACCGAAGTCGACGATACCCTCGACGCCCTTAAGCAGCGCGACAAGCTCGACAGCAGCCGCGCCGTCGCCCCGCTCGTGCCCGCCGAGGACGCCGTGCACGTCGACTCCACCGCCCATACCATCGACGAGGTCGTCCGCATTATCGAGGACCTCATCAACCAAAGGAGGTAGCCCATGCGCCTGTTTAAACAGACGCCCGAGGACTATTACAACGCCCCCTACGCCGAGTTCCCGTCGCTCATCCGCGGCACCGTCGCCGTGGTCATGGGCATCCTGTGGGTCTTCTCCAAGCTCATGTGGCGCTGGAAGGTCGAGGATAGCGACCTGCTGTTTGAGCGCCAGGAAGGCCGCGGCAGCGTGGTCATCTGCAACCACACCTCGATGGCCGAGGTGCTGGCCGTGGAGACGGCGCTGTTCTTTGGCGGCCGCCGCGTCCGCCCCATCTTTAAGTCCGAGTTCGCCAAGACCAAGATCGTGCGCTGGGCCTTTAGCCGCGTGGGCGGCATTCCCGTCGAGCGTGGCACCGCCGACATGAAGTGCCTGCGTGCCGCCCAGCATGCGTTGCAACGCGGCGAGGACGTCTTGATCTTCCCCGAGGGCACGCGCATTCGCTCGCGCGAGATCAAGCCCGAGGTCCACGGCGGCTTTGCGCTCATCGCCCAGATGGGCAAGGCGCCCGTCAACCCGCTCGCCATCTGCGGCTGGTCCGATATCACGCCTGCGGGCAAAAAGCTCATGCGCCCCAAGAAGTGCTGGATCCGTGCCGGCAAGGCCATCTCGCTATCCGATGCTCCGGCCGAGCTCAAGCGCAAGGAGCGCCTGGCCTGGTTTGAGTCCGAGGCCATGAGTCGTGTCTACGCCATGCGCGATGACCTGTGCGCCGAGCACCCGGGCAGGTTCTAGCCATGAGTGAGAACGTTATGAATACCGCTGCGGCCACCGCTGAGGAGGTCGTCCCCACCATCGAGATCGCCGCGCATGCCGGCACCTGCTACGGCGTTCAGCGCGCGCTCGACATGGCACTGGCCGCCGCGCCGCAGGCAGGGGAGGGCGCTCAAGTCCACACCCTGGGCCCGCTCATCCATAACCCCATCGTGGTGCGCGAGCTTGCCGAGGCGGGCGTCGGTCTGGCCGATAGCCTGGACGACGCCGCATCGGGCACCGTGATCATCCGCGCCCACGGTGTGGTGCCGCAGGTGATCGATGTCGCTCGCGGGCGCGGTCTTACCGTGGTCGATGCCACCTGCCCCTACGTGAAGAAGGTCCATGTGGCTGCCGAGCGCTTAGTGCGCGAGGGCTACCACGTGATCGTCGTGGGCGAGCCGGGCCATCCCGAGGTTGAGGGCATCCTGGGCCACGCCGGCGATGACGCGCAGGTCGCGAGCTGCGCCGCCGATGCAGACGCGCTGCCGCTCAAGGGCAAGGTGGGGCTCGTCGTGCAGACCACCCAAACCGCGCAGAACCTCGCCGAGGTTGTGGCCTCCATCACCCCACGCGTGCAGGAACTGCGCGTGATCAACACCATCTGCGCCGCCACAAGCGAGCGACAGCAGGCGGCGGCCGCACTTGCCAACCGCTGCGACTGCATGGTCGTCGTGGGCGGCAAGAACTCGGGCAACACCCGTCGTTTGGCACAGATCTGCGCCGATGCCTGCGAGCGCACGCATCACATCGAGGAGGCATCCGAGATCGAGGCCGCATGGTTTGCCGACGCTCACCACATCGGCATCACCGCCGGAGCCTCCACCCCGCAAGAACACATCGAACGCGCCGTTGCGCGCATCAAGGAGCTTTGCCGCTAATCATGGACCAGACCGTACCCGCATACGCCGCCGAGGTGGCCGATTACGGGCGCAGCCGCGACCCCGAGCCGGGTGAGGGCGCGCTCGTTAAGAACGTGCGTCCCGAATCGCCTGCATGGGATGTGGGTATCGAGCCGGGCATGCGCGTGCTCACGGTCAACGGCGAGCAGCTCACCGACATGATCGTATGGCTTTGGGAAGCCGACGACGACACCGTCGAGTTGGAGGTTTTCGACCCACGCGACGGCACCGTCACCCCCGTGGAGCTCGACCGTTTTCCCGGCGAGGATTGGGGCCTTGAGTTCGATGGCCCCATCTTTGACGACATGCGTACCTGCGTCAACGCCTGCGTGTTCTGCTTTATGACCATGCTGCCCAAGGGCGGTCGCTCCACGCTCTACATCCGCGACGACGACTATCGCCTGAGCTTTTTGCAGGGCAACTTTGTCACGCTCACGAACCTTTCCGACGAGGACGTGCAAAACGTCATCCAGCGCAACATGAGTCCCATGAACGTGTCGGTCCACGCTGTGAGCCCCGACGTCCGCCGTCGTATGATGGGCCGTAACGCCCAGCGAGGCATGGACGTACTCGAGACCATCATGGCCGCCGGCATCGAGATTCACGCGCAGATCGTGTTGTGCCCCGGCATGAACGACGGCATGGAGCTGGAAAAGACCCTGCGCTTTTGCGAGGAGCACGAGCAAATCACAAGCCTGGGCATTGTGCCGCTCGGTTTTACCAAACACCAAAACCGCTTTAGCTGGTCATACAGCGACAAGCCCGAACTGGCGCGCGAGACCATTGCCATGATCCGTCCCTACCAGGACCGTGCCTTCGAACGCTTTGGCCGCCACACCTTCCAGATGAGCGACGAGTTCTATCTGGACGCCGGCATCGATCCTCCCGAGGCAGACTTTTACGACGGCTATCCGCAGTACTACGACGGCATCGGCATGATCCGCTCGTATCTGGACGAGACCGACGACGTGCTGGCTACCGATGCCGAGCGACTGGCCCGCGTCCGCGAGGCCATCGCCGCCCGTGGCCAGCACCTGCTGTGCCTCTCGGGCGCCAGCGCGCGCGACACCGTGGCGCGCTTTGTGGAGTCGCCGCATGGTCTCGGCGGCACCGTCACAGCCATCAAGAACCGCTACTTTGGCGGCAACGTTGACGTGACCGGCCTCATCGTCGCGTGTGACATTCTGGAGCAGCTGCCCCAAGATCTGTCGGGGGTTATGCTCTTTGTGCCTAAGCTCATGTTCAACGCTGACGGCATGACGCTTGACGAGTATCATCGTGACGATTTACTCGCAAGCCTTGCCAGTCGCGGCGCCGAGGTTCATGTGGTATCGACCATGCCGCATGAGCTGCTCGATACCCTGGAGCGCATCCTTGGCATTGTGCCCGCAGACTCTAACACTTCCACTGACCCTACCCATTAAAGGAGAGCAGATGAAACCTATCGTCGCCGTCGTCGGACGCCCCAACGTGGGCAAGTCCACGCTCGTTAACCGCCTGGCCCAGACCTCGGACGCCATCGTCCATGAGTCCCGCGGCGTCACGCGCGATCGCTCATATCACACGGCCGATTGGAACGGCCGCGAGTTCACCATCGTCGACACGGGCGGCATCGAGCCGCTCAAGAGCGACGACGTCTTTGCCACGTCCATCCGCGACCAGGCCCTCGCCGCCGCCGAGGAAGCCGCCGTCATCCTGTTTGTGGTCGACGGCCGCACCGGCGTCACCGAGGAGGACGAGTCGGTCGCTCGCATGCTCAAGCGCTGCGACAAGCCGGTCTTTCTGCTGGTGAACAAGCTCGACAACCCCGATCGCGAGAACGACAGCATCTGGGAGTTCTATTCGCTCGGCATCGGTGAGCCCACGCCCCTCTCGGCCCTGCATGGTCATGGCACGGGCGACCTGCTCGACGATATCGTGGCCCTGCTTCCGGAGGAAGAGGACGAGGTCGCCGACGAGTTCCCCGATGCGCTGAACGTGGCCATCATCGGCCGCCCCAACGCCGGCAAGTCCTCGCTGTTCAACCGCATCCTGGGCGCCGACCGCTCTATCGTGTCCAACATTGCCGGCACGACGCGCGACGCCATCGACACCGTCGTGGAGCGCAACGGCAAGCACTACCGCATGGTCGACACCGCGGGCATCCGCAAGAAGAGTACCGTGTACGAGAATATCGAGTACTACTCGATGGTCCGCGGCCTGCGCGCCATCGACCGCGCCGACGTGGCATTGCTCGTCGTCGACGCCTCCGTGGGCGTCACCGAGCAGGACCAGAAGGTCATGGGCTTGGCCATCGAGCGCGGCTGCGCCATCGTGGTGCTGCTCAACAAGTGGGACCTGCTCGATGACGACCGCAAGCGCGAGGCCTGCATGGAGACCGTCGACCGCCGTCTGGGCGTCATGGCTCCCTGGGCCCAGTACCTGCGCATCTCTGCCCTCACTGGCCGCAGCGTCGAGAAGATCTGGGCGATGGTCGACGCCGCTGAGAAGACGCGCTCGCAAAAGATCACCACCTCGCGCCTCAACACCTTCCTCACCGACCTGCGCGAGTTCGGCCACACCGTGGTGGACGGCAAGCGCCGCCTGCGCATGCACTACGTGACTCAGACGGGCATCAACCCGCCGACGTTCACGTTCTTCGTCAACCACAGCGACCTGGTCAACGACACCTACCAGCGCTACGTGGAGAACCGCATGCGCTCGACCTTCGATTTTGCCGGCACGCCCATTCGACTCTTCTTTAGGAAGAAGGAGCAAAAGGATGCATAATCCGATTCTTCTGACCGCCATCTGCGCCGTGGTCTCGTTCTTTATCGGAGCGATTCCGTTCGGCCTGATCCTGGGCCGCGTGTTTAACCACACTGACATTCGTAAGGCGGGCTCCGGCAACATCGGCACCACCAACGCCCTGCGCGTGGCCGGCCCCAAGGTGGCCGCGCTCACGCTGCTGCTCGACTGCCTTAAGGGCGCCATCTGCGTCCTTATCGCGCGTCCGCTCATTGCCGACTTGGGCTATGGCTTCCCCGTGAGCATTATGGCCCCCGGTGCCTCCGGCGACTGGATGCTCGGCGTCATCTGCCTGGCAGCCGTGTGGGGCCATATCTTCTCGCCCTACCTCAACTTCCATGGCGGCAAGGGCATCGCAGTTGGTCTGGGCGTCATCCTCGCCTGGTACTGGCCCATCGGACTTTCGCTGCTGGGCATGTTTATCGTGGCCGTCGCCATCACCAAGTTTGTGTCGGTGGGCTCGCTTGCCGCGGCCATCGGTCTTCCCATCGCTGCCTGCGCGGTCTTTCCGTACAGCAGCCTCGGACTTAAGTTTTGCATGGCGCTGATCGGCATTACTGTGGTGTGGGCCCATCGTGCGAACATCAAAAAGCTCATGACGGGTAAGGAGTCCAAGCTCTCGTTTACCAAGCGCGTCACCGAGCCCGACGATAAGTAGGAGAGAGTCATGAATGTTGCGCTGATTGGCTCCGGCTCCTGGGGAACCGCCGTCGCCGGCCTCGCCGCCGCGCGAGCCGAGCGCGTGACCATGTGGGCCCACAGCGAGCAGACGGCCGCCGGCATTAACGGCGAGCACCGCAATCCCCGGTATCTGGTGGGCTACGAGCTGCCCGGCAACGTCGTCGCCACCACGGACCTTTCGCAGGCGCTCGACGGCGCCGAGGCCATCATCTTCGCCGTTCCTTCGACGCACCTTCGCAGCGTGTGCCACCAGGCCGCGCCCTTTATCGCCGCCGATACTCCGGTACTCTGCCTCACCAAGGGCATTGAGCCCGAGTCCGGCCTGCTCATGAGCGAGGTCATCGCCAGCGAGATCGGCAACGAGGCACGTGTCGCGGCTCTTTCTGGCCCCAACCATGCCGAGGAAATCTGCCGCGGAGGTCTTTCTGCCGCCGTCATCGCCAGCGAAGATCCACAGATAGGGGAGACCTTTAAGGACCTGCTTCTGTCAACGGCCTTCCGCATCTACCTGTCGCAGGACATGACCGGTGTCGAGGTCTGCGGCGCCATGAAAAACGTAATCGCCATCGTGTGCGGCATCTCCGCCGGCACCGGTGCGGGCGACAACACGCTCGCCCTTATCATGACACGCGGCCTGGCAGAGATCAGCCGTCTGGTGCACGCCCGCGGCGGTCAAGCTATGACCTGCATGGGGCTTGCCGGCATGGGCGACCTCATTGCCACCTGTACCTCGGAGCATTCGCGTAACCGCACCTTTGGCTACGAGTTTGCCCACGGCGTGTCGCTCGACGAGTACCAGACGCGCACGCATATGGTTGTCGAGGGCGCCGTCGCGGCCCGCAGCGTCAGCGAACTTGCCCGTTCACTGGGCGTAGACATTCCGCTCACCTTTGCCGTGGAGCAAACGCTCTACAACGGTGTTACTTTGGATAGGGCGCTCGAGATTCTTACCGACCGCGTCCCTTCTCAAGAGTTCTACGGACTCACCGACTAGCGTAGAAAGGCTACTACCATGGGTTCCATCAAAATCGCTCCGTCCGTCCTTTCGGCCGACATGGCCAACCTCAAGGGAGAGCTCGACAAGATCGCCGGCGCCGACTACGTTCACTTTGACGTTATGGACGGCCACTTTACCGGCAACCTCACCTTTGGCGTTGACATCCTTAAGGCCGTCAAGCGCTCCACCAACGTGCCGGTCGATGCGCACCTCATGGTGTCGAACCCCGACGAGACGGTCGATTGGTACGCCGATGCCGGTGCCGACATGATCACCGTGCACTACGAGGCCTCCACGCACCTGCATCGCACGCTCACGCACCTGCAGCAGCGCGGCGTCAAGGCCGGCGTGGTGCTCAACCCCGCCACCCCCGTGTGCGTACTTGAGAGCATCATCGACGTCGTCGATATGGTGCTGCTGATGAGCGTGAACCCCGGCTTTGGCGGCCAGAGCTTTATCCCGGGCACTATCGCCAAACTGCACGAGCTCAAGGCCATGTGCGAGCGCCACGGCGTGTCGCCCATGATCGAGGTCGACGGCGGCATTTCTTCCAAGAACATTGCCGAGGTCGTCAAGGCTGGTGCCAACGTTCTCGTGGCCGGCTCCGCCGTATTTAAGTCCGAAGATCCCGCCGCCGAGGTTGCGCTGCTGCAGAAGCTGGGCAATGAGGCCGCACAGGAGGCATAAACCCTTATGACCGCAGGTCAAAACCGCATACCCGTGAATCTTGACTACGCCGCCTCGACGCCCATGCGCGCCGAGGCGCTCCTTGCGCAGCGCGAATATGACGACAGCGAGCTTGCCGGCGTCAACCCCAACTCGCTGCACTCGCTCGGCCGCAAGGCCGCCGCGCGCCTGGAGGTTGCCCGTCGCGAGATCGCCCATAGCTTTGGCGCACGCGTCCGCCCGTCCGAGATTGTTCTGACCAACGGCGGCACCGAAGCCAACCAGCTGGCGCTGCTCGGTCTTGCCGAGGGCGCTCGTCAGCGCGATCGCAAGCGCGATCGTGTAATCGTTTCGGCCATCGAGCACGATTCGATTCTGGACAACCTGCCGCTGCTGCGTGCCGCCGGCTTTACCGTCGACCTGGTGCAGCCCTGCCGCGCGGGCTACATTGAGCCTGCCACGCTGAGCGACTTGCTGAGCGACGACGTGTCGCTCGTGAGCATTATGGTCGCCAACAACGAGACCGGCGTGGTGCAGCCCATCCGCGAGCTTGCCGCAGCTGCGCACACCGCAGGTGCCCTGTTCCACACCGATGCCATCCAGGGCTACTTACATATTCCGCTCGATGTCACCGAGCTGGGCGTCGACGCCATGTCCGTCGCAGCCCACAAGATTGGCGGTCCCGTGGCATCTGGCGCACTCTACCTTAAGAGCCGCACGCCGCTGCGCCCGCGCATCTTTGGCGGCGGACAGGAGGCCGGTCGTCGTGCCGGCACGCAAGACCTTCGAACGCAGCTCGCCTTTGCCGCTGCCGCCTCGTCTCTGACGCCCCATGTGGCTCATGAGCGCGCGAAGCTGCAAGCCCTTTCCGACAAGCTCTACGCCACGCTTACGGCCCACCAGCGCATTCACGCCACCATGGGCGACTACGCACAGGCCGATCGCCTGCCGGGCATGGTGTCGATCTACGTTGATGGCATGGACTCCGAGGAGCTCATCGTCAAGCTCGATGCCGCCGGCTTTGAGGTTTCGGCCGGCTCGGCGTGCTCGAGCGGCAGCATGGACCCGAGCCATGTGCTCAGCGCCATGGGCATTGGTCGCGAGCAGGCACTAGGTGCACTGCGCATTTCCTTTGACGACCGCGTGAATCCGGACGATCTGGACGAGTTTGCCCAGACGCTGCTCTCGATCGCAGGTGCCGCATGATCGTCGCCGAGCTCGAGCGCGCGCTACTGGCACGCTATCCCAAGACGGACACCGAGCCCTGGGACCACGTAGGACTCTCCGTTGGCGATCCGGCCGCGGAGATCACCGGCGTTGCCTGCGCACTCGATGCGACTGAGGCTAATGTTCGCCGCGCCCAAGAAGCAAGCGCCAACGTGCTGCTGACGCATCATCCCATATACATCAAGGCACCCGAGGCCTTTTGTCCGGCGGATGCCACACGACCCCAGTGCAGTGCGGCCCTCTACGAGGCTGCCCGCTGCGGGGTGAGCATTATCTCGCTCCACACCAACCTGGACCGCTCACACGAAGCCCGTGTCTGCCTGAGCAAGCTGCTGGGTGCCGCACCCGTGAGCTCACTGGAGCACGTGGACGACCCCGAGGCCACCGGCCTGGGCGCACTTGCAACGCTCAACGACCCGTGCACGCTGCGCGATCTTGCCACCCGTGCTGCCACGGCCTTTGGCAGCGACCCGCGTGTGTGGGGCAAAGCTGATCGCCCGTGCCGCACCGTCGCCATTTTGGGCGGCTCCCTGGGCGACTTCGGAGAGCTCGCCATCGCCGCGGGCGCAGATGTTGTCGTGACGGGCGAGGCGGGCTACCACGTGGCGCAAGACCTTGCCTTGCGCGGGCTGCCGGTGATCTTGCTCGGCCACGACCGCTCCGAGGAGCCGTTCGTTGATATATTGATGAACTCTACAGTTGACGCCGGGGCCGACCCCCGTCATGCGATTAAAATACTGAACCCTTGCCAATGGTGGACTGTGACAAAAGGAGAGAACTTATGAGCGCCGGCGCTACGCTACTCAAGCTGCAACAGATCGATTTGGAGCTCGCCCGCAACAAGAGCGAACTTGCCAATATGCCGGAGCTCAAGGAGCTCGCTTCCAAGCGCAAGACCTATGTGAAGCTCAAGTCCGAGATGACCAAGCTCTACGCCCAGCGCAAGGATCTGGACATTGAGCTCGACGATCTCAACACCACCGAGATTCAGACGAACAACGCCATCGAGGCTGCCAAGAAGCGCCACGTCGACGGCTCCGACTACCGCGAGGTCCAGGACCTGGAGAACGAGCTCGCCACCCTGGCCAAGCGTCTGGACAAGATCGAGCACACCCGCAAGGACGTCGTCGTCGCCCACAAGGAGGCGCTCGACCGCGAGGCTCGCGCGCAGGCCATCATCGCCAAGTTCGAGGAGGGCGTGAAGGCCGATACCAAGGCCGCCCGCGCCAAGGCCGCCGACCTCCAGGCCCAGATTGATGCCGGCACCAAGGAGCGCACCGCGCTTGCCGCCACGCTGCCGACCGACGTGCTCACCGACTACGAGCGTCTGCTGAAGCAGTTCCGCGGCCTGGCCGTCGAGACCATCCAGGGCAACATTCCCACGGTCTGCCACACCGCGCTGCAGGCATCGTCCATGAGCGACCTCAACCACGACGGCAGCGAGATTACGCACTGCCCGTACTGCCACCGCCTCCTGGTACTCCCGAGCAAGGAAGCCTAGCGATGACGGCGGCATCCAACAATTCAATGCAACTTGAGGGAAAAACGATCCTGCTGGGCATTACCGGCGGGATCGCCGCCTATAAGTCGTGCAATATCGTGCGCCAGCTCCAAAAGCGCGGCGCGCGCGTCAAGGTCGTTATGAGCGAGCATGCCACCGAGTTTGTCGGCCCGCTCACCTTCCGTGCGCTCACCAACGAGCCCGTCGCCGTAGGCCTGTTCGACGACCCCTCCGACCCCATCCACCACATTTCGCTGGCGCAAGAGCCCGATCTGGTGGTCGTGGCGCCCGCGACGGCCAATATCATCGCCAAGATGGCCAACGGCATCGCCGACGACCTCATCTCCACCACGCTACTTGCGACGCCGCGACCCATCGTGATCGCACCCGCTATGAACAACGGCATGTGGAAGGCGCCGGCGACACAGGCCAACATGTCCACGCTGCGCGAGCGCGGTGTCCATGTGGTGGGACCCGGCAGCGGCTACCTTGCCTGCGGCGACGTGGACACGGGACGCATGAGCGAGCCCGAGGACATCGTCGAGGCTGTCTGCGAGGTGCTCAACCCCGCGCCTCAGGACCTGGCAGGTAAGCGCATCGTGATTACCGCCGGCCCCACGCACGAGCCGATCGATCCCGTGCGCTTTATTGGCAACCGTTCTTCGGGCAAGATGGGTATCGCCCTGGCGGGGGAGGCCGCACGTCGCGGTGCCGCCGTCACGCTCGTGCTGGGACCGACATCGCTCGACGTTCCCCGCGGTGTGGAGTGCGTGCACGTACAGACCGCCTCAGAAATGCTCAAGGCAGCGCTGAGCGCCTTCCAGACGGCCGACGCGGCCATTTGCGCCGCCGCCGTCGCCGACTACACGCCGGCGGCCCCAGCGGACCATAAGCTCAAAAAGGCCAACGAGCGCCTGGATCGAATCGAGCTCGTCGAGACCGTTGACATCTTGGCCGAACTTTCACGCCAAAAGGGCGATCGCCTCGTAATCGGCTTTGCAGCCGAGACTGATAACGTCGTCGAGTACGCCGAGCGCAAATTGACCCGCAAAGGCTGCGATGCCATTATCGCCAACGATGTCTCACGCGCCGATTCGGGCTTTGGAACCGACACCAACAAGGCTTGGATCGTGAGCATAGCGGGTACGCAAGAACTACCCGTACTAACAAAACCCCAGCTCGCAGATACAATTTTGGACTTGCTTCAAAATTTGTAAAAAAGTTCTTGCACAAGGACAAAGTTTCGGGTTAATATACTCCCTGTTGCGAGCGAAAGCAGAGCAACAAACAAAAGCTTCGGGACGTGGCGCAGCTTGGTAGCGCACTTGACTGGGGGTCAAGGGGTCGCTGGTTCGAATCCAGTCGTCCCGACCAGAAGTTTGCAGGTCAGGCACTTAGTGCCTGACTTTTTTGTTTTAAGCAATTGCTTAATTTTCAGTAAGCAACAGGGTGCCAAAAATCTACCTACGCGATAATCGCCTTTTGCGGCTACTTGCGCGTTTTGCACGCGCTTGAGCCGATTTATTAACGCGATATGAATCTACATACGCGTAGCTGGTATGCAGCCGAGTACAGGCTGTATTTATCGCGGCGATTAACACAGATATAGCGACTATAACGGACAAGCGTGTCGCTGTATTTATTCCAGTAGTTCACTTGATCGGTGGACAAGTGGGCTGTTGCAACGAAACGCCAAGCAGGATGGGCTCTATACGAGGACGCCGCAGGGTAATGGCGGGGGAGTGCGGCGGGCGCTCTGAGAGCCGCTGTGTGACCCCATGTCTCCTTAACTCGATAATTTGTGTTTCAAGCCACGAATCGGTCGAGCAATTGCCAAAAGAAAGCCCATGCAGGATTGCACGGGCCTTACATCAGATCAAATTTGAGCTAGAAGCACCAAGCGGAGCAGACGCAACACCATCTCGTCGCGGCCTCGGCGAGCGACATATCGCAGTCGAGGTAGACATCGAGGAAGTCGTCAGATCCCGCACAGGGGGACCGCGATGGTGGCCACCGCGCCGCCCGAGGGGCTGTTGGCGAGCGAGACGGAGCCCCCGTGGGCGCTCGCGGCCTCGGAGGCGACGTGGAGGCCGAGCCCGTAGTGGCGGCCTCCGTCGCGCGAGGAGCGGGAGGAGTCGTCTGTGAAGAGGCGCTCGCAGCCGCGTTCGAGGGCGGCGGGAGAAAAGCCCGGTCCGTCGTCGGCAACCTCGATGACGAGGCGCCCGCCCGCGACGTCGCAGGAGACCGCCACGCGCGAGCGTGCGTGCTCGGCGGCGTTGGCCACGAGGTTCGCGGCGGCTCGCGCCAGGCTGGTTCGGTCGAGCGCGGCCTCGGGCGCGCCCGCGACAGCGGGGCCCGTGGCCGCGTCGAGCGTCACGCCTCGCACCCGGGCGATCTGGGCGGCCTCGGCGAGAACCTGCTCGCAGAACTCGGCCGGCCGCATGGGGGCCCTCTCCGCCCCGCTGGACCCGCGCGAGGCCTCGATGAGCAGGCGCACGTAGCCGTCGAGCCTTTCGACACTGCCGGCTATGTCGCGCGCGGCGGCCGCGAGGTCGGCGTCTTTCTCGTCTTCCAGCTCCTCCGCCACGAAGTCGGCGTTGGCACGCAGCACGGTGAGCGGCGTCTTGAGGTCGTGGGCGAGCGACGCCATCTGCTCGCGCTGCCCCCGCTCCGCGGCCCAGCGGGCCTCAAGCGACTCGGCGAGGGAGGCCCGCATGGCGTCCATCGCGGCGAGGACGTCGTTCACCTCGCGCACGTTGGTGCTGCCGACCGCGAAGTCGAGCTCCCCCGCGCCGACGCGACCCGCCGCTTCCGCGAGCGGCGCCATCTTGCGCGAGATCACGCGGCTCGCGCGGCGCGCCACGAGCGCGAGTGCGAGCGCGCTTCCCGCCGCAGCGCCGACGAGCATGAGGCTCTGCGGGTTAGGAAGCAGGCCGGCGAGGTCGCGCGAGGCCCACTGCGGCAGGTACTCGCTGACGAGTGCGCAGGCCCCGCCGCCCTTGAGCGGGAACGCGGCGTAGGTGAGGCCCGAACCCCCGCCCTCGATCTCCACTGTGCCCGGATCCGCGGCGAGTGCCGTACGGGCCATTTCCTTCGCGTCCTCGAGCCGCGTGCCCTCGAGGTCTGTCATCAGCACGTATCCGTCCTTGTTCAGGATGAGGTAGCGGTACGCCGTCGGCACGTCCTGCTGCCCGCAGACGCCATCGCGTGCCAGGCCCTCCGCGACCTCGCGCGCATTGGCCGGCCCCCAGCTTGCCTCGTAGACGACGCCCGCGTTGATCGCCAAGGAGAGCACCATGAACGAGGCGAGCCACGCCGTGGCGACCGCCGCGAACGCGTAGGCGAAGTAGCGCGCGATGACGAAGGAGAGCGGCATGCCCCCGCGACCACGCGCCCCGATCCTCAGAGCTGCCACTTGTACCCCATCCCCCAGACGGTCGCGATCGGATCGGCGCCGGCCTCGGAGAGTTTCCTCCGGGCGCGGCTGACCTGCATGGATATGGCCGCGTCGTCGGCGTCGCTCTCCCAGCCGAGCACCGCCTCGCGTATCTGCGCGCGGCTCATGACCTGCCCGGGGTGGCGGGCGAGGTACTCGCAGATGGCGTACTCGGTGGGCGTGAGCGGCACGGCCTTGTCGCCCACGGCGAGGCCGCGCGCCCCGAGGTCGATCCGCACCTCCCCGAAGGAGAGGGCGTGCGAGCGCGGCCGGCGCTCACGGCGTAGATGGGCCGCGACCTTGGCGCGCAGTTCCGCGGCACCGAAGGGCTTGCGGACGTAGTCGTCGGCGCCCAGGCCGTAGGCGGCCACGGCATCCTCCTCGGCCACGCGCGCGGTCAGGAAGACGATGGGCCCGTCGAAGTCCGGGCGAATCTGCCGCACGAGCTCGAAGCCGTCGAGCCCCGGCATCATGACGTCGCAGAGCACGAGGTCGAAGCGCGAGAGGTCCATCCCCGGGACCGCCGTCGGGTCCGGCGCCCTGACGACCTCATGGCCGTCGCGGCCGAGGACGCGCGCGAGCGCGTCGAGGATCGCCCGTTCATCATCCACTGCCAGTATCCTCGCCATGTTGACCTCCTGAAACTCTCGTCGGAATTGTACTAGCGCCGCACTCAGCGGTCCAGAGCCCTGCGCGCAGCCGCGGGCGCCTCGGCCGCGTCGCACGCGCGGTAGCGCACGCCCGAGCCGCCGCGCGCCTCGATCTCGAGCCGGCCCTCGCCGTCCGACTCCCGCCCGAAGAAGATGAGCTGGAGCTCTCGGACATTGCCTCTGTCGTCCGCCGCGTCCACCAGGTAGACGTAGTTTGCCCCCGCCCCGGTGGCGTCGGCGTAGGAGCTCGCGCGACTGCCGGACTCGGGCGCGGGCGCCAACATGGCGATCTCAGGGTTGGGCAGCACGCGGTCTGCGATCGAGCGCAGCGCCGACCCCCAGCCGGCGTCGAGCAGGGCATTCCCGCCCAGAAGGAGCGCTGCGGAGAGGAGGGCGAGCATGGCGGCGAGCGGCCTCCTACGCATCTGCCCTCCCGTCCTCGAAGCGGCAGAACCAGGCGAGAAGGACGGCGTCGGCTGCCAGGGTGAGCACGAGGCCAGCGAGCGCAGTCGTGAGGAGTGGGCCCGCCGCGCGTACGGCGTCGATGAAGGCCTCAACCCCGAGCGACCCCAGGCGCGCGGGCCAGGCGAGCGGCACCCAGCTCAGGGGCGTCGCCAGGGCACCGGTGAGCTCGCCGGTCATGAGACCGTGCGCAAGTCCGCCCACCGAGAAGAACGCGAGGAGCATCCCCGCCGCGCCGGCGCCGATGACGGCGTTGCGGCCGAGGCGCAGGGCCACGCCGAGCCCCAGCGCGTAGAGGGGCAGGCTGCCCAGCACGATGCCCGCCCAGGCGGCCGCAAGCGGAGTGGGCCCGAGCGGCAGGCGCCCGGCGACGGCGAGCACGGCCCCGAACACGCCGAGCGCCACGGCCAGCGCGCCCGCGCCGAGCGCCGCAAGGGCGAGCAGCTTCGCCGCAACGGCGCGCCCGCGCGAGGGGACCGCCATGAGGTTGGCGAGGCGCCCGGCAGCGCGCTCCTCGTCCACAGCGAGCCCGCAGACGATGGCGGACATGAGCGGCATGAGAGCGCCGAGGAACTGGGCGTAGGCGTCCGCGCCCAGCGCCGGGTCCCATCGGGTTACGGAGAAGTACTCGCCGCAGGCAAGACCGGCTGCCAAGCCGCAGACGAGATGCGCCGCCGTGAGCGGGGAGCGCGCCAGGCGCAGGGCCTCGGAGAGCAGGGCCCGCGGGAGAGTCATGCGCGGCATCGGGTCGGAGAGTCGTGTCATGGCCATCACCTCTCCTCGGAGCGCGCGAACCAGGCCGCGCCCGCCGCCGTGAGCGCGGCGAACGCGAGCGCGCAGACCGCAAGGCCCGCCAGCGTGAGCATGCCGTCCGACGCGAGCGCCTCGCCGAGCGCCATGTCCGCCGCGAGTGGCTCGCCGCTCGGCAGCACGGGAATGAAGCTCGTGGGGATGACCATGCTCGCCGACGGCGGAAAGAGCTGCGGCAGTGGCACCAACGACCAGGCGAACCCACCCACGAGCTGCGCGGCGAGCGGGCAGAAGATGCCCGCGAGCATGCCGAGCCGCGCCGTGAGGAAGAGCCCTGCGGGGATCATCCACGCCGCGGTCACCGTGTTGGCGAGCGCGCAGAGGAGCATCGTGAGCGTGCCCGCGGCCGTGAGGCCCTGCGAGGAGAACGCCGATCCCGCGAGGTAGATGCCGAAGACCACGAGGTTCGAGAGCGTGCAAAGAGCGAGGCACCAGAGCGCCTTGGCCCACCAGGCACGCCCGAGCGGGAAGCCCAGGCCCAGAAGCCCCCGCATCCGCGTGCGAGCATCAGCCCGCGCGACGCACGCCACCACGAGCGAGAGACACACGGGCAGGAAGAGCGCGTACCAGTAGTTCCACGCGCTGAAGATCTGCACGCCCCGGTAGGGCATCGCGCCGAGCAGCGGCATCGGCAGCGCCATGAGCACGGCCAGGCGAACCGGCGCCGCGTGGCGCGATTTCAGGGCCTCGGCGCGCAGGGCCGCGAGCAGGCCGCCTTTCTCACCCGTCATGCCGCCACCTCCCCGCGCCCTCGTCGCCCTTCCCGACAGAAGCTCATGAAGAGTTCCTCGAGGTCCTGCTCGGGACGAAGCGCATCCTCGTAGGCAAGGCGCCCCCCGCAGATGATGCCGATGGTGTCCGCCATCTGCTGCACCTCGGAGAGGATGTGGCTCGAGACGATCACCGTCGTGCCCGCCGCCGCGAAGCCGCGGATCTGGTCGCGCAGTTCCTCGATGCCGATGGGGTCGAGGCCGTTGGTGGGCTCGTCGAGCACGAGCAGGCGTGGCCGGGCGATCAGCGCCAACGCGAGCCCCAGGCGCTGCCGCATCCCCATCGAGAAGCGCCCGGCACGCTTCTTCCCGGTGTCCGCGAGGTCCACGGCGGCGAGCACCTCATCTATGCGGCTCTCGGGAAGGCCCAGCAGCGTGGTGCGCACGCGCAGGTTCTCGCGCGCGGTGAGGTTGGGGTAGAGCGGCGCTTCCTCGATGAGGCTGCCGATTGCGTAGAGGTCCTCGCGGCGCCAGGCGTGCCCGGCAAAGAGGATCTCCCCGGCCGTCGGCCGCAGCATCCCGCAGATCATCTTGAGCGTTGTCGACTTGCCGGCGCCGTTGGGACCGAGCAGCCCGTACACCTCGCCCTCGCGGATATGAAGGCTCACGTCGGCCACGGCGTCCTGCGCCTGGTCGCCGCGGCCAAAGCGCTTGGTGAGCCCGCGCGTCTCGAGCATGTAACCCATGGGTTTATCCTTTCTCTTCCGGGCGCGCGGGCCGAGCCACCGTGCCCGCGCGCCTTACCTTTCGGGTTCACCATCCATGGTGGGGCGCGTTTCTAACGAAGCCGTAACGGCCGTTGGGTTCTTTTAGCGCCAACCCTTCTCGACCCGCACATCATGATTAATTTGCTTAAGGCAACAACTTTCCCGATCGATGTAATCACCGAATCAAAACGTGTACATCAGCCATCAAAGATGCCGAAAAATGTCATATTTGAAGGCTGATGTACACAAATGCAGAATCCCGCATAACCCAGTAGCATCCTCCATATGTCTGGACTCTCTATGCTTACGCTGGATAGACATCGCCGGAACGGGTATAGTATCGAAAGTTTTGTCGTTAACCAGCGGGGGAGTCCTGTGGGCATCAAAAAGAAGATCAAAAAGGAGCTTATCGGCACTTCCGATTACCCGTCGAATAAGATCTTTACGATCTCCAATTTCATCACCTTTACGCGCCTGATCCTCACCCTGGTATTTCTTTACCTGTTTGTGACGGATAACAACCGCGTCATCGCCATCGTTATCTACGCCGTTGCCGCCTCTACCGACTGGATGGACGGTCAGATCGCCCGCATGACCAAGACGGTCTCGTGGCTCGGCAAGGTCATGGATCCCATCTGCGACCGTGCGCTGCTGTTCACCGGCGTCTTGGGACTGGTGGTCCGCGGAGAGCTACCCATCTGGGTCTGCGTGCTCATTATTGGCCGCGACATCTATCTGGGCATCGGAACGCTTATCGTGCGTCATTATCACCGTCGCCCCATCGATGTCGTCTTTCCCGGAAAAATTGCCACTGCGCTGCTCATGACCGGCTTCTCACTCATGCTGCTCGGGTTCCCCGTTGTTGACGGCCTGCACCTTCTACCTTCGACCCTCGCGGCATTCCCGGGTCTCAACGGAAGCTCGGTGCCCCTCGGCATCTTCTTTGTGTATGGCGGCGTGATCTTCTCTATGCTCACTGCTGTCATCTACTCCATTAAGGGCGGAGCAGCCATTAAACAGGCTCTCGCGCATCCCGAGGACGAGGACATCGACTTTCTGAACCCCGAAATCGAAGACTGATTCGTTGGGGTATGATTACGTACGGTTCATTATTTGCGGCTCGTCCGCGATAAGTTAGGGGTTGTCATGGACAACATGGTTAACAATATGCCTCAGAATGATAAGACTGCTGACGCTACCTGCGTATTCCGCGTGCCTTCAAGCGACGTCACCGTTCCCGACCTCATGGCCAACGTGCGCATCACCGCCCCCGTTCTGTCCATCGTCAAGGGTCCGCAGACTGGTGCCGCCTTTGAGCTCGAGGACGACGTGACCACCATCGGCCGCGATCCTGCGAACGGCATCTTCCTCAATGACATGACCGTTTCGCGCAGCCACGCGCGCATTATTCGTGAGGGGCTCCAAGCTCGCATCGAGGACTTGGGCTCGCTCAATGGCACCTGGGTCGACGGTGCCATCGTCAATGCGGCCCCGCTGCACGACGGTTCTTCCGTCCAGATCGGTACCTTTACGCTCATCTACCACGAGAGCACGCCGGAGCGCATCGAAACCGGTGAGTAGGGCATGGCCGAACGCAACTATCTGAGTATCGGCCAAGTCGTCAACCTACTTCGAGGCGCATACCCCGATCTTTCGAACTCAAAAATTAGATTTCTAGAAGATGAGGGGCTCATTACCCCTCATCGTACGCCTAAGGGATACCGTCAGTACTCTAAGGAGGACGTTGATCGCCTGGAGGTCATCCTGCACTTGCAGAAGACCCGCTACATGCCGCTCAACGTGATTAAGCAGCGCTTGGAAAACGCCACGGACCTGTCAACGCTCGCCTACGAGGTGGGCTTGCTGTCCGATGTTCCGCTCAAGACGGAGCCCAAGGAGACTAAGCAAAAGCTGCATCCCATCGAGACCATTCCCGATATGCTGGGCGTCGAGATTTCGTTTATCCGCTCGCTCGCCGAGAACGACCTCATTCGCATCATCAAGAGTCCTCAGAATCGTGAGCTCGTCGATGGTCGCGATTTTCCAATCATCCGCTACTGCTCCGAGCTGTCACGCTTCCATATCGAGCCCCGCAACCTGCGTCAGTACGTGTCTTCCGCCAACCGCGAGTCCTCGATGTTTGAGCAGGTGCTCGTGAGCATGCTCGGCATGGATACCTCCGATGACGAGCGCGACGCCAAGCTCGAGCGTGCGTTTAAGAAGCTTCACGACCTGACCGAGGGTGTGCACACTGCGCTGCTCAAGAACCGCGTTTTTGAGTCGCTCAACGCCGTGGTCGAGGACGCCGACATCGATGCACTCGATGAGGAAATCACTCGCTCCGAGTCCACCAAAGCCAAAAACGAAGAGATAGCCACGCCGGCTTCACACGAGGATTCTCTCGTAAAGTCGCTCAAGGTCGTCGCCCCTTCGCACTCCGGCACCGCCACGGCGGGCAAATAACCGCTGCCGCTTATCCGGCAACCCATTGAAAGGTCATGCAATGTACGACTTCGAATCTCAAATCGTCGACATCCCCGACTATCCCGAGCCCGGAGTCATCTTTAAAGACATCACGCCGCTCTTTGGCAATCCCGAGGCGCTCAAAGCCATGACCGATGCCCTCGCCGAGCACTTTGCCGACATGGGAATCACCAAGGTCGTGGGTCCCGAGGCTCGCGGCTTTATGGTGGGCGTTCCCGTGGCCGTCGCTCTGGGCGCCGGCTTTGTTCCCGCACGTAAACCGGGCAAGCTACCCCGCAAGACGGTGAGCCAGAGCTATGAGCTCGAATACGGCACCGACTCTATCGAGATCCATGCCGATGCCATTACCTCTAAAGATACCGTGTTGATTCTGGACGACTTGGTCGCGACGGGCGGAACCGTCGAGGCAACAGGTAAACTTGTGCGAGATATGGGAGCAAAGCTTGTGGGCTACGGGTGTATCCTTGAGCTTGCGTTTCTCAACCCGCGCGAGAAGCTCACGCCGACTGACGACGATGTTGAGCTCTTTAGCCTGGTGACGGTGGACTAGCCGTTACCCTTAGTTACTGGAAAGGAAGCTACATGCGCACAGCAAACACGCACAAAAACATGGCACGCTGCGCTGCTACGGCAACCCTCGCTTGTGTTTTGGGCTTGGGCCTCGCGGCTCCTGCCTACGCCGATACCGCATCCGACCTTGCCGCTGCTCGTACGAAGCTCGAGCAGATCGGTACCCAAACTCAGCAGATTTACGATGAGCTCGCCACGCAGACGCAGGCGCTCGATCAGACTGCCGGCGAGATCACGCAAAAGCAGCAGGAGATCGCCGATGGT
This sequence comes from uncultured Collinsella sp., assembly GCA_902493145.1. Taxonomy (GTDB): domain Bacteria; phylum Actinomycetota; class Coriobacteriia; order Coriobacteriales; family Coriobacteriaceae; genus Collinsella. The sequence continues at coordinate 26,047 of CABUOA010000013.1, forward strand.
CAGGCCAAGCTCTCGACCTATGTCGCCGGCGAGTACAAAACCGGCGGTCTGAGCCTGCTTCAGGTTCTGACGGGCGTTGACGACCTGAGCGATATGCTCAACCGTCTGTTCTACTACGGCAAAGTTTCCGATAAGCAAGCTCAGACCATTCAAGAGGTCAAGGAGCTTAAGCAGCAGCTCACCGATAAGCAGGCCGAGCAGGAGAAGAACGTCGCCACCACGCAAAAGAAGGTCGACGAGCTTAACGCCCAGCAGGCTGAGGCCCAGAACGTCGTAAACTCCCTGGATTCGCAGCTGCAGGCCGAGCTTGCCGCAGAGGCCGAGGCCAACGCCGCGCTGCAGGCCGGCATCAACGCCAGCACTGCCGAGAAGGCCACGGTGAGCAACGAGACTGCCGGTACGACCGTGAACACCAACAACGGTGGTCAGACCAGCAATAACAACAACCAGGGCGGCAACACTCCGGCTCCTACGCCGACACCTGCTCCGACGCCGCAGCCCTCCACGCCTGCTCCGGCTCCGACGCCTTCTGCTCCGAGCCAGTCCGTCGATGGCGGTTCTGTTGTCTCGCGTGCATACAGCAAGCTTGGTTGCGCTTATTCCTGGGGCGGAATTGGCCCGAACAGCTTCGACTGCTCTGGTTTTGTTAGCTATTGCCTCACTGGTCGCTATTGCCGCCTCGGCACCACGGGTACCTTTATGGGCTGGACGCGTGTGTCCGATCCGCAGCCCGGTGACGTTGTTGTCAACTCGTACCACACCGGCATTTACATCGGTGGTGGTCAGATGATTCATGCTTCCGACTACAATACGGGTGTTATCATCAGCTCCGTTGCCGCCGGCATGAACAACAACTATATCTTCGTGCGCTACTAAGTCATCTTACACAGCGTGTGAATGTGGACCTCGTGGCTTAAAGTCGCGAGGTCTATTCTTTTGTCTCTAATCTTGTACGGCTATCTAGTATTCAAAACTAGATAGCCGTACATTCGGTTTGCAAGAAGGCTATAATTGTTTAGGAACAATTAGAAAGGACCCTCTATGAGCTGGGCACTTATCTCCGATTCAAGCTGTAACCTCCGCGATTGGCAACCGACCGCGCCCCATACCACCTTTGCATTTGCGCCCCTCAAAATTCGAGTGGGGGAGCGTGAATTCGTCGATGACCTTTCGCTCGATGTACATGAGCTCAACTGCGCTGTTCAGGCGGAGACGAACGCTTCTTCGAGCGCTTGTCCCAGCGTAGGGGAGTGGGCCGAGCTCTTCAAATTGGCAGACAAGACCATCTGCATGCCGATCTCTGAGGGCGTGTCGGGCAGCTACAACGCGGCAGCCACGGCTCGCGATATGGTTCTTGCCGAGGAGCCCGACCGACAGATTCATCTAGTCAATTCACGCGCAGCTGGCGGCAAAATGGACCTCATTTTCTTGCTGTTCGACCGCTATCTTGCAAGCAATCCGGATGTCTCATTCGAGGACGCTTGCGCATACTTCGATAGCCTTGAGCAGAACAGCAAAATCCTCTTCAGTTTGTGCAATTACGAAAACCTCGCCAAAGCTGGACGTATCCCTAAGGCAGCCGGCGTCATTGCCAACAAGCTCAATATCCGCATTTTGGGAACGGCGAGCGAGGCCGGTAAAATCGAACTCGTCGGTCACACGCGTGGCGAAAAGAAGATGCTCAACAAGATCATCGATACCATGGAAGCCGAGGGTTTTACGGGCGGCGAGGTCGTCATCGACCATGTGGAAAATGAGACAGGCGCCCAGGCACTTGCCAGCCGCATTGTGGAGCGCTGGTCAGGCTCCAAGACTATCATCATGCCCTGTAACGGGCTAGATTCATACTATGCCGAAATGCATGGGCTCATTATCGGCTACGGCATGGGCGTGGCTTCGGGCCAATAAAGTCCAACCAAGCAAAAATACGGGCGGGACAAAGTGACAGCTGGCTCTTTGTCCCGCCCGTTTTATACGTCGGCTAGCTATTAAACCCATTAAACTTTAGATAGCTCATCAGGTACGCTTTCGAAACGAAGGATGAAACCGCACTGCGCACAAGCAGCGACTCACGCGTTACCTGATGCGCCGTATCGGGAACCGGCGTCTGCTCGACGGAAAACGCCGAACGAATCGATGCCTCGAGCTGATCGACCACATAATCGAAGGCCGTCGGGGCATCGTAGCTCAAACGCTGAATGTTAAAGAGTGCCTGCACCGCAGCAATAGGTAAGACCTGCTTAAAGAGGCAGATAGCGATCAGGCGGGCAATCTGCTCGCGGCCATATTGCTTTTTGACCGGAGCAGGCACCAGGCCGACCTTCACGTAGTTATTGATCATCGATGGCGTAATGACAGGGTGCTCAACGCAAATGGACAGCGGCTCCATCCACAGCGCAACATACTCAATAACCTGGTCGCGGTAGAGCGTCACATTGGGCAACTGGTCATAGCGCGGCAGACTCAACGTATTGAGTTTGCGCACGATTTCGGACTGAATAAATGCATCGGGCAGCACAGTGGGCTGAATATCCTCAGGCTTAATGCTGACCGACGAATCGGACATCGGAATAACGTGTTTAACGTGGTTCATAAAGGTCCTCCGTTCATTTTCTATATTGTATTCTAGGTTATCTAGTTTTACATACCACATAGCCGGCAAGTAAAAGTGGTTGGACAACACATTGATGCATCGTCCAACCACTTTGATTAAAGATAGCAACCTTACATAAGATATATTATCGTACTTATCCACGGAGAAACGCGTATGCGCTCGTTGCCGCTATGGCTCCGTCCGAAACAGCGGTCACAACCTGGCGTAAACGTTTGGAACGGATATCGCCAGCGGCAAATAGACCTGGCGTGCGGGTCGCCATGGATTCATCAGTCAGAATGCCGCCATCAGGCGCCAGGTCGACTAGATGCTCAACAAGCTCGGTATGTGGCTGCGTCCCCGTAAAGACAAAGATGCCAAACGAGCCGGGCTCAAATGACTCGGCATGAGTTTCCCCAGATGCATTGTCCTTAAAGGTAATCGTCGTTGGCATGGCTTCGCCCGATAGCTCCACAATACTAGTTTGGTACCTAACTGTAATATTGTCCTTTGCGAGTACTTTCTGAACAACACCATCGGGCGCACGGAACTGGTCGCGGCGCAGCACGATGGTCACACTGCTGGCAATGTCGGACAGGAACAGCGCCTCTTCGCATGCCGAATTGCCACCACCGATTACAAAAACCTGCTTGCCGCGGAAAAACATGCCGTCACATGTTGCGCAATATGAAACGCCACGACCGCGATACGTATCCTCGCCTGCGAAACCTGCCGGACGCGGCGTGGCACCCATGCAAGCGATAACGCTCGAGGCCAGCGTATCGCCCATATCGTGATGCACCGTAAACAACGCTGCATCGGCATCGTAATCGATACCCGTAACCATGCTCCATGTAACCTGTGCTCCCAGGCCCTCTGCATGCTGCTGAAAACGCTCGCCAAGTTCGGCGCCACTCAGGAGCGGGAAACCCGGATAGTTCTCGACCTCATTGGTTGTGGCGATCTGCCCTCCCGACATGCCCTGCTCAATCACGGTCGTCGTCAGGTTGGCACGCGCAGCATAAATGGCGGCAGCATAGCCCGCGGGGCCGCCACCGATAATCGCAACATCGATCGGCTTATCGGTAGTCATGAAGCGTCCTTTCGTCGAAACGTTGTCGTTCTTTGCGCTCGTACCCAAATTTACGTGAACGTGACACTCATGCACTACAATGATAAATCCGTATTACAAAGCTGAAGGGGAGTTATCGATGGACCAGGCGCAGACGAGTGACGACGCTCCCCTGCTCACGCACAGCACTCCCCAATCGGAGCAAACCACGCTCCTGGCTCAACAAAAACCTCTCGTGACCATCGTGCACGCCTCCGTTGGCTCGGGCCACAAGGCCGCCGCAAATGCGATAGCGCAGGCATTCGACCTCATCCGCGGCACCAATGGCATCCCCGAGGATATTGAGATTGAAGTGCTCGATATCCTTGATTTTGGACGTATTAAATTCGACGGCAATAAGACCGCGGCTTCTTTTACGGGAGCCACGCGCCCCATTTACGACCTGACCTGGCGATATACGCTTACGGGGCATCTTCTCTGGGGTGGCGGAACGGCATGGTCGCGAATTATGTTCCCCGCCTTCAACGAATATATTCGTAGCCGCAGGCCCATAGCCGTGGTTGCAACGCACATCACAGCAGCCAATGTTGCCGTGGGCGCCCGCGTAATTACGGGTATCGATTATCCGGTCATCTGCGTACCGACCGACTACGAAGTCGAGGGATGGTGGCCCCACAAGGACACCGATTTATTCTGTGTTGCCAACGAATTTATGGCCGAAACGCTGCGTCCGCGCAAGGTGCTCGAGACAAAGATTCGCATTACCGGCATTCCTATTCGCGCCGGATTCGACACGGATTACGATCGCGAGGAAGAGCTAGCTAAGTTCAACCTCCCCACCGACAAGACCGTCGTGCTGGTAATGGCCGGTGCCAGCTTGCCTCAACCGTACGTTCGCTTTCGCGCGGAGATGGACCGCACCCTCCCCTTCCTACGCAGCTTCGAAGACATGCACTTTGTCTTTTTGCCGGGCAAAGACACCGAATATGCCACCCGCCTCAAAACGCTCTTCGACGCCATGAAGCTCGAAAACGTCACGGTTCTGGACTATGTCGATGATATGGCAGCGCTTATGCACGGCTGCGACCTGGCAATTCTCAAATCGGGCGGACTCACCGTCACCGAATGCCTGTGCGCACACCTGCCGATGATCCTGCTGGGCAAGTCCTATGGCCAGGAAAAGGCCAACACCACCATGCTCACCGGCATGGGCGCCAGCATGCACGTCACCACGGCACGAGAGCTCATCGTAACCCTGCGCCACCTGCACGACCATCCCGAATCACTCAAAGCCCTACTCATCAACGGCGAAGTACTACGCCGCCCCCACGCAGCCGAAGACATAGCCATCGCAACCATGGAGCTCGTAGGCAAACCCCAAAAGCGCAAACGAGCCTTCTGCCGCTTCTACTGGGGCGGAAAACCCGCGCATATCCGCTAGCGTCTTTATGTCCGCTTACCTGCGGGAGGCCCCTATATATCATCCCATGCTCAAACATTCTCGCTTCGCTGCGAAACTGCGCGTGGGACGATATATAGGGGCCTCCCGCAGGTAAGCTGCGTTTACGTACTAGCAGCTATACCAGATTCCCCTCCAGTAGAATCTGCAAAGGGGAACCAGAAAATATAAATACAGTAAGTCGATGCGACAAAGGAGGCGACCCTTCATCGCATCGACTTACCAGAAAAGTAAATATTGTTTCAAGCGAGTATCCCTAGGCGATGCCGCTGGAGCCGAAGCCTCCGTTGCCTCGGTCGGTTTCGTCTAGTTCGTCTACCTCTATGAGATTGACCGTGGGGACTTCTTGGATGACGAGTTGGGCTATGCGGTCGCCTTTTTTGATTTGGATGTTGTTCGTGGGGTCTAGGTTAATGAGGATGACCTTGAGTTCTCCTCGGTAGTGGGCGTCGATGAGACCCGGCGTGTTGACTATAGACAGGCCCTGCTTGATGGCCAAGCCGCTGCGGGGCTGAACGAAGCCGGCGTAGCCATCGGGCAGGGCGATGGCCAGCCCCGTAGAGACCAGACGGCGTTCGAAGGGCTTCAGGACGCAGTCCTCGTTGGAGCGCAAATCCAAGCCGGCATCGGTGGGATGGGCGTATTTGGGAAGCTCGACGGTGGGGTCGAGACGCTTTATGTTGACGGTAATGTTGGACATGGAATCACCTTAGCTTGTCGAGCTCTTGCAGAAATTCATCGACGTCTTTGAAATCGCGGTAGACCGAGGCAAAACGGATGTACGCAACCTTGTCGATCTTGGCCAAGCGCTTGAGCACCATGTCACCCAACTCATGGGACGTGACGGCCGTCAGCGTGCGAGAGCGAAGCTCGACCTCGATGTCATCGATAATCTCATTGAGCTTCTTAGTGTCGATATCGCGCTTGATGGTGGCGCGCATCAAGCCGACGAGCAGCTTATTGCGATCAAACCGCTGCTTGGTTCCGTCTGACTTAATGACCTCGATAGGGTCCTCGCATCGCTCAAACGTTGTAAAGCGGTAGTTACACGAGCAACATTCGCGACGGCGCTTAATGGTGTTATTTGACTCCTGCATACGGGAATCAACGACGCGGGTATGTGCCTTACCGCATTTGGGACAGCGCATGGTACCTCCTCTTAAACGATAACAAGGGTACCATGCGCAGCGCGATAATGATTACGAACGAGCAGGAACCTTAAGATGCGCACCGGCGGCGAGCGAACCATGCTCCAGATGATTGACGCTACGGATCATGTCGGAAGTCTCTTGCGTGGAAAGGCCTTCGATTGGATATTCTTCGGCAATCGACCAAAGAGAATCGCCAGGCTGAACGCGAATGGTCTCGTAGGTAATGTTGGAAACGGACTCGGCATACGCGGCGTGACGAGTGCTAAAGACCGACATAGCGAGGACAAAGAAGAGCGTAAGCGCAACGGCGACGGCGACAATCGTCGGAACCTTCAGGGCAACGCGGGCCGGCGCGACTACAGCCTGCTGATTGCGCGCAGGCTTTACGGTCAAAGGCTGAAAGCCGGAGCGGCCACCCTGAACAACCGTAAAAGTGGGTTCTGCAGGCGTCTCGAGCTTAAGGGCGAGGTTTCCCTGGACCATATTCGTTACGTTCATCATGTTCTCCTCTCGCGTGTTTTGCTGAGAACAGTTTTATCAAGCCGCGCGGACAAAAATGTCTAGCGCGAGAACGAATGTTCGGTTATTATTATCTTCGAACAGTTGTTCCTGTCAAGCAAAATTCGAACATTTGTTTGACATGGGTAGAGAGGATGCCCTGATGGCTCGCAAAATTACCAAGCGTCAGCAGCAAATTTACGACTTCATCAAGGAATATCAGCAGGAGAAGGGTTATCCGCCCAGCGTGCGCGAGATGGCTTCTGCCGTGGGCCTTTCCTCCCCCAGCACCGTGCACGCCCATCTCTCTGCCCTTGAAGCGCGCGGGCTACTCAAGCGCGATGCCACCAAACCGCGCGCCCTGGAACTCTTTAACGAGGATGGTTCCTCTGTCTCAATTTCCAAATCTGACGAGCCCACCGCACCTCGCGGAACGGTCTCGCTACCGCTCGTTGGTCGCGTCGCGGCTGGGATTCCCATTCTGGCAGAGCAGAATATCGAAGACACGTTTACTATCCCGACCGAAATCGCCACTGATCAGGGTTCCTTTATCCTTGAGGTGCATGGGAGCTCAATGATCAATGTCGGCATCTTCAATGGCGATTACATCATCGTCCGTGAACAAAAGAGTGCCATGAACGGCGAAATTGTCGTGGCCATGATTGATGGTTCGGCGACCGTCAAGACGTTCTACAAGGAGCAGGGGCGTGTGCGCTTGCAGCCCGAGAACGACACCATGGAACCTATCTATGCAACGAATCCCGTTATCCTGGGCAAAGTCGTCGGCTTGATGCGCCGATTCTCGTAATGCAAAAACGCATAACCATCTTTGATACCGTCCGCGGGTTTACGATGATTTCTATGGCAGGTTTTCACGCTTGCTATGATCTCGCCTACCTGTACGGCTGGGATATGCCTTGGTTTACCCAGACTGTCTTTCAAGACGTCTGGCGCGCCAGCATCAGCTGGGTATTTTTGTTTATCGCGGGTTGGATGTGCACGCTCTCACGCAACAATGCCAAACGAGCGGCTAAGTACGCTGCCGCAGCTTTGGTCGTCTGGATCGCAACAACGCTCGTATCGGTCGACGATTCAGTGAACTTTGGCATCATTTATTGCATGGCGGTGTGCACCGCGGTGGTTGCGTTCACCCGTCCGTTACTCCAAAAATTACCGGGCTCATGGGGCATCGCAGCGTGCCTTGTTCTTTTTGCCCTAACCTGGGGCATTCCAAAGGCGGTCTACCCACTCCCCTACCTGGCATGGCTTGGATTCCCAGGCCTGGGTTTTGTTTCGGGAGATTACTATCCGCTCATACCGTTTGCCTTTATGTACCTTACCGGCTTTTTTGCTGCCCAGGCAGCACAAGCATCAAGTCTCGAAGCGCCAGCATGGGCATACGCCAATCCTATCCCGGCGCTCGCAGTCCTGGGTCGGCATGCCTTACCGTTCTACCTGCTCCATCAGCCAGTCATTCTAGGCGTGCTAGAAATCGTTTATTCCGTACGATAGCGCTCGAGCCGCGGTGCAATACGAGCCGGCAGTTTCGCCACAATGCGAACGCCGTCCTCGAGATATTCCTCATGCAGAAGGGTTCCCTGCTCATGCACCAGCGTGATGAGAGCGCCCTCACGATACGGGATATCAGCGGAGAGCAACACATCGGTGGCAGCTGCCTCGCGAGCAATCCGGTCGACGAGATCGTCGAGCCCCTCGCCCGTTTGAGCCGAGAACAGAACGGCCTCCGGATAGCGACGACGGAAACTCAATCGATCGACGCTATCGAGAAGATCGATTTTATTGAATACGGTAAGCGTTAAACGCTCTCCGGCGCCGATCTCATCAAGCACGCGGTCGACAGCCTCCAGCTGCCGCTCATAGTCCTCGTCAGACGCATCTACGACTTTGAGAATTAGATCGGCACCCAAAACCTCGGACAGCGTCGATTTAAAGGCATCGACAAGACCATGCGGCAGTTTTTGAATAAAGCCGACGGTATCGGTAATCGTCATGCCGCGACCGCCGGGCAGACGATACGAACGCGTCGTAGGGTCGAGCGTAGCAAACAGCTTGTCCTGCGAAAGTACCGTAGAGCCGGTCAGACGATTGAGTAACGTCGATTTACCGGCATTGGTATAACCGGCTAACGCGACGCGAAACGCCGGTGACTCAATGCGGCTCTTGGATTGAACATCGCGACGCTGTTCAACCTGCTTGAGCTCACGACGAAGCGCAGCGATCTTATTACGAATGAGGCGACGGTCGACCTCGAGCTGACTTTCGCCCTGACCAAAACGTGAGCCGATGCCGCCGCGCGTCTGCTCCTTGGCGAGATGGCTCCACATGCCACGCAGGCGAGGCAACAAATATTGAAGCTGTGCCAGCTGTACCTGCAGGCGTCCCTCACGCGTCTGAGCATGCAGGCCAAAGATATCCAGGATCAGTGCTGTACGATCGATAATCTTTACCGGCTCGCCCACGGCTTTCTCCAAATAGGATTGCTGCGAGGGGGTCAGGTCGTCGTCAAAAATAACGACATCGGCATCCATGCGATGTACCAGGCCGCAAAGCTCCTCTACCTTACCGGAACCGATAAACGATTTAGGATACGGCTTTACCAAACGCTGCGACAAGCGTGCCACGCACTGGGCACCAGCCGTGTGGGCAAGACGCTCCAGCTCATCAAGCGAGCGATCGAGCGGCCATGCATTGTCGCGCCACTCAACACCAACTAAAATGGCACGCTCGGGCTCGGGTGCCGTGGGAACAAGGGGGAAACGGGCCATTAGGCAGCCTCAATACGATGCAGGATATCCTCAACGACCTCATCGATCGTAAATTCATCCATATCAAACCACACGATACGGTCATCGCGCTTAAACCACGAAAGCTGACGTTTGGCATAGCGACGCGAACGCATCTTGATGAGTTCGCGAGCCTCATCCATAGAAATCACGCCATTGAAAGCATCAATGATCTCTTTATAGCCAATTGCCTGCATCGAAGTCAGGGCATCTCCCAGCCCCTGGTCCATAAGACCGCGAACCTCATCGACAAGACCCTGCTCAAACATCAGATCGACGCGCAGGTTAATGCGCTCGTAGAGCACCTCGCGATTACGCGTCAGACCAAACCATAGAGCATGATAATGCTCGCGCGGAACACTAAACTGACTTTTTTGCTGTGCATAGGAGATACCATCATCATGCATCTCGAGCGCACGAATCACACGGCGCACATTATGGGGATGAATAACAGCAGCCGATTCTGGGTCGCGCTCGGCAAGCAGGGCATGCAGCTCTTCCTCGCCAATACGCTCGGCAAGCTCTTGATAGCCCATACGACGATCGTCCTCAAGTTCACCCGAAGGAAAGTCCATTTCATCGAGGGCGGCCTTGAGATACAGCCCCGTACCTCCGCAAAAAACCGGCAGGCAACCCGAACCAAGGAGACGTTCAACATGCGCGCGAGCGTCAGCCTGATAAAGCGCAGCAGAATATGCCACACCCGGCTCTACAATGTCGACGAGACGCAGCGGCACCGTACACTCATCGGGCGCCATCTTTGCGGTACCGATGTCCATGCCGCGATAGATTTGCATCGCATCGCACGACAGCACTTCGGACGAAAGACGAGCTGCCAAACGGTCGGCAACATCACTCTTACCAACCGCCGTCGGACCGACGATCGCAACGGCGGAAATTCCTGCCCTGGGAGAAACCATTAGCGCGGCTCGCCCACAACGGAGCCGGACAAATACCAGGTCTTGGCAACGTCAACGTCAACATCAACGATCTTGCCAACAAGCTGATCGATGCTGTAACCCTCGGGGATAGGCGCATGCACGGTCTGATTCTTGGGACTCTTGCCCAGCAGGACCGCGTCGTTCTTTTTACTCGTTCCCTCAATGAGCGCCGGCACCACAGTATGAAGCTCACCCTGGTTATACTCGTGTGCCGTAGTCTCGATAACCTTAACCAGGCGGTTGAAACGCTCGAGAATAACCTCATGCGGCGTAGGATCGTCAATCTCTGCGGCCGGGGTACCGGCGCGCTTGGAATAGATGAAGGTATAGGCCTGAGCATAGCGGACCGTCTCGGCAAGTGAGAGCGTCTGCTCAAAGTCCTCTTCAGTCTCGCCCGGGAAGCCAACGATAATATCGGTCGAGAGCGCGATATCGGGCATGCGGTTGCGAATGCGATCGACCAGGCCCAGATAGTCCTCGCGTGTATAACGGCGATTCATCTCTTTGAGGATACGCGTGGAGCCCGACTGAACGGCCAAGTGAAGCTGCGGCATGACGGCGGGCGTCTCGGCCATGGCGTCGATGGTCTCGGGCAGCAGATCCTTAGGATGAGAAGAGGTAAAGAAGATGCGCTCCACACCCGTATCACCCACGGCACGCAGCAGATCGGCAAAACGCGGCTTGCCAAACAGATCGCGACCATATGAGTTAACGTTTTGGCCCAGCAGCGTAATCTCGCGCACGCCCTGGCGCACCAAACCGGTCACCTCGTCGACAATTTCCTCGAAGGGGCGGCTCTTTTCGCGACCGCGCACGTACGGCACGATGCAATAGGTACAGAAATTATTGCAGCCCGTCATAATGGGTACCCAGGCGTGATACTGGGTCTCGCGATGCCACGGCATGCTCATGGCATCCGTATCCTCATGCTCATTGGTGCGGATATGACGCTTGCCATCAAGGAACGCCTCGGCAATGAGCTCGGCCACATGTGCGATGGAATGCGTACCAAAGATGACATTGACGTTATCGACGTTGATGAGCAGGCCCTCGCCATCGCGCTGCGCGATGCAACCACCAACGGCAACCACACGCTTGCCCGAGGGTGAGGGCGGGAGGCTCTTACAAGAGTTGCACTGACCGTACAGGCGAGTATCGGCGGCCTCGCGCACGCAGCACGTCATGAAGACAACGATATCGGCATGCTCGGGATCGAGCGCCATGAGGCAACCATACGAATCGAGCAGACCGCTCACGCGCTCAGAGTCGTGCTGATTCATCTGGCAGCCAAAGGTGCGGATAAAGTAGGTTTTACCGGCAAGAATATCGCGTACGGAACGCTGGTCCATGTGCATAAGTCCTAACGATGGAGAGGGGGGGCGAATCGAGGCAAGCAGAAGCTATGCCACAGGCTTAACATCATCCATGACGACGTTATCCATAGCAGCTCGATTGATCTGGTGAACGTAAATAGAAAGACGGATGGCCGTGCGCGACTCCCCGTTAATAAGGATGTCGGAGAACACGGGCGCGCAGGAAATATCAAAACCGGTTGGAATCAAAAAACCGCGCGCGATAGCCACAGCCTTTATGGCCTGGTTGACCGCACCGGCGCCGACACACTGAATGTTGACGGGCACACCATCCTTGACCATGCCGGCGATGGCGCCGGCAACGGACGCGGGCGATGATTTGCTTGATACCTTCAGGCAATCCATGAAGAAACTCCTGCGTTTGAAAGTACGTTTTAACTGCAATAACTGTATCGTACCGAGTGGACTCGGTAAAGGCACTATTCCTCTTTGGCAAGATCGAAGGTCACAGTGATTCGATCACGCGAAACGCGAATCTTTGGGTCGCCGCAAAGGTTGAGATAGTACCGGGCGGCAAGGTCATTAAAGTCGCGCTCCACAGCACGCGAAAACTGTGCCATGTCATCCTTGGCAATACGAAGCCCGCGACGATCCTTCGCGAGATCGACAGGAGCCGGCGCATGCGAGGACGAATCACGCTCGCGCAGCAGACGCGCGGTCACACCGCGAACGGGCTTAATCTGCCCTGCCAAAATGCGATGGGCCGTGCGCTCGGACATCTCAAGACCCAAACCCGAACAAATACGGATAAAGTCCTCGGCATCAGAAGCAAGGCCTAAACGATCGACAACCGGAAGCTCGCTCTCGTCATCAATGAACAGGAGACGAGACGTATCGAGCCGACTTGACGCTTGAGCATAAAGGGTCGCGGCAATCTCAGACGGAGAACCGAGATAGACATCGCAACCACGCAACTCCTCGAGCGCAAACTCACAAGCAGCGCGAATAATATTATGTGGACCGCGAGCGCAGACATAACGTCCGTCCTCATCCTTGACGGCCTGGGGCCAGCTGGACTGATCGGCACGCTCACTGAGGTGGTCGGCCGCAACGCTCACCTTGAAGGCTGAACCAAGATCGACGCCGGACGTGACCACACGGGCCTCGTCGGTGTTCTGCTTAATCGAAAACAATGCCATGCCACGACCGTGAACGCCCCAACGGTCCATCTTCATGCTCTCGAGCTTGGAGGTAACGCGGGCATCAAAGATTCGCTCTTGCATATCCTGCGGAACGCCAGAACCGTTATCCAGAAAGACAAGCGTGCGGACGCCATCTTCCTTGGTCGTGGCGAGATAGACCTTGTCGGCGCCGGCATCGCAAGCATTACGGAGCATTTCGATGACGATGTCCTCGACATGCTGAATGTCGTGCTTAGCCTGGCGCCGCTCGGCCTCCGAAACGCGGAGGCGGACATACCCCTCGCCAAGGTTCTCCTCGACGCGAAGGTTGCCCTCCCCCGACATCGACGCGATAAATGAGATGAGCTCGTTCGCGTCGCTCATGTTATTTAGCGATATCGACAGCGCGGCTCTCGCGAATCACGACGACGCGCACCTGACCGGGATACTCCATCTCTTCCTCGATCTGATGGGCGATATCGTGAGCCAGGACCGTGGACTGGGCATCGGAGATCTTGTCCGGCTGGACCATGACGTGGACCTCGCGACCGGCCTGCATGGCATAGGTACGTTCGACGCCGTCATGGGAGTTGGCGATCTCCTCAAGCTTCTCAAGACGCTTGATGTAGTTCTCGGCAGACTCGCGACGGGCACCGGGGCGAGAGGCAGAGACAGCATCGGCGGCCTGCACCAGGACATCGAGCACCGTGTTGGGGTCGACATCGGCATGGTGAGCCTCAATAGCGTGGACGATAACGGGCTTCTCGCCATAACGGCGGGCAAGCTCGGCGCCGATGACGGCATGCGGGCCCTCGACGTCGTGGTCGATTGCCTTGCCCAGGTCATGAAGCAGGCCGGCGCGCTTGGCGGTCACAACGTCCAGGCCAAGCTCGGAAGCCATCACGCCGCACAGATCAGAGACCTCGAGGGAATGCTGAAGCACGTTCTGACCAAACGAGGTACGGTAGCGCAGGGCACCAAGGGTCTTGACGATCTCGGGGTGCAGATCGTGGATGCCGGTATCGAAGGCAGCCTGCTCGCCAGCCTCGCGCACGCGCTGCTGAACCAGGTCGGCGGCCTTGTGATACATCTCCTCGATACGGGCAGGGTGAATGCGGCCGTCGGCGATAAGGTTCTCGAGGGCGACGCGGGCGGTCTCACGACGGACCGGGTCGAAGCTCGAAAGAACGACGGTCTCGGGCGTGTCGTCGATCACGAGGTTGACGCCGGAAACCTGCTCGAAGGTCCGGATGTTGCGACCCTCGCGACCGATGATACGGCCTTTGAGGTCATCAGAGGGAATGTGCACGGAGGTAACGGTGACCTCGGCAGTGTGATCGGCAGCGCAGCGCTGAATCGCCAGAGACAGAATCTCCTGGGCGGTCTTGTGGCACTCGGCGCGAACCTGCTGCTCGGACTCGCGAATGATCGTGGCGGCCTCGTGGGTGACCTCGCCGCGAACCTTATCAAGGAGCTCCTTGTGCGCGTCCTCGCGGGTAAGGTCGGCGATACGCTCGAGCTCGGAGGTCTGCTTTGCGCAGAGCTCCTCGAGCTCACGGGAGCGCTTCTCGACCTGACCGGCCTGGCTGGACAGCTGATGCTCGCGCTTGTCGAGAGCGTCGTTGCGGCGATCGAGAGATTCCTCGCGCTGCATCACGCGGTTCTCGAGCGTACGAATCTCGTTCTTACGCTGCTTGTCCTCGGCCTCAGCGGCCTGCTTGTTCTTGATGATCTCCTCTTTAGCCTCGAGCAGAGCCTCTTTTTTGAGGGTCTCGGCCTGACGCTTAGCATCACCGATCAGGGACTCAGCCTGTGCGTGTGCCGACTGGATTTTTTCGTCGGCCTCGTGAAGACTACCCTGCTTGGCGGTGCGCATGTAGGCAATGGCGGCGATGGCACCCAAAACGATGCCAACGAGCGCTGCGATGATAGGCATGCTCACTCCTTTTTATGGATTCGTTACACAACAAAGCGAACCGTCCTTACGAACGGCTCGCGACATTTGAGTAATATGGGCGCAGCTTATGCGGGTCGGATACAGATAAACATATAAACAAACTCATCACAGATGAGCACATATCACAAAGCAAATGACAGTGTTTATCGTACGTTGAACCACAACAACTGTCAAATAAATGGCCCCAGCACGGCGGCTAAAACGCGGTGAACGGCAGGGCCACAAAACGCATACGCCTAAACCGCACATTCCTCACGTTCGGCATCGAGACGTGCCTTAACGGCATCGGCGGCGATGTGATACGAGAAGCCCTTGCCCATCAAAAACCGAACCAGTTTTTCGAATCCGCGCGTCTCTGGAACACGCCGCTTGGCGAGCAGGGCTGACGCACGCGCCAAATCGTCTTCGACGGCAAAATAATCCTCGGGATAACCGGGAATGTCATCGAGCACGACATGACGGCGCTTGAGCTCGGTCTCGATTTTACGCTGTCCCCAACCGCGCCGCTTGCGTTCCTCGATAAAGTACGAGCAAAAGTGGTTCTCGTCTAAAAAGCGATACTCGGTGGCGCGCTCGACGGCGAAATCGATCGCGGGCTGGCGAAAGCCGTAGCGTGCCAACTTGTCACGGACCTCACCCGTCGCATGGTCGCGGCGCGATAGCATCTCGGTCACCATGGTAAGTGCACATTTACGCTCGATGAGCTGCACCGCTTCACGAAAGTTATCCCAATCACAGGGAAGATCGGGGCGATTTTTGACATACAAGCGCGCGACCCGCACGGGAATCCAAATGGACCGCTCAAAACCGCCCTCAAGCTCACAATCGATATGTGCGCAAGGCTTTTTGGACGCATACCCGCTCGAGAACGAGGAGGCCGCCTTCTTATCGGGAAAGACGACCGTGGCCTCGGTCACAGTATACGACATGAGCGTAACCGCTACTCGTCGTCATCATCGAGCATGGCGGAACCATCGATGGCGTAAAGCTCGTCAAACTCCTCAGGCGCAGGCTGATCGGTCAGCTCGACCTCGGACGGAGCATCGTCGTCAAACTCAAGCCCGCAGGCAAGGCGGACCTTATGCTCAATCTCGTCGGCGCAATCGGGGTGTTCGCGCAGGAACGCCTTGGCGGCCTCGCGACCGTTGCCGAGCTTGTCCTCGCCATAGGCAAACCAGGAGCCCATCTTCTTGCAAATGCCGCACTCGACAGCCATGTCCAGAATCGAGCCCTCCTTAGAGATGCCCGTACCGTACATGATGTCGAACTCAGCAGAACGGAACGGAGCTGCCACCTTGTTCTTAACGACCTTGGCGCGCACGCGGTTACCGATAACCTCATCCTTAAGCTTAATGCTGTCGATGCGGCGAATGTCGATACGCACCGAAGAGAAGAACTTAAGGGCGCGGCCGCCCGTCGTGGTCTCGGGGTTGCCGAACATGACGCCGATCTTCTCTCGCAGCTGGTTAATGAAGATGCATGTCGTGTTGGACTTGGACAGCGAGCCGGCGAGCTTGCGGAGCGCCTGACTCATCAGGCGAGCTTGCAATCCGACCGTGGTATCGCCGATCTCTCCCTCGATCTCGGCACGCGGGGTCAGCGCGGCGACGGAGTCGACGACGATGGCATCGATGGCGCCGGAACGCACGAGCATGTCAACAATCTCGAGCGCCTGCTCACCCGTATCAGGCTGGGAAATCAGTACCTCGTCGATATCCACGCCAATGCGCGCGGCATACGTGGGATCGAGCGCGTGCTCGGCATCGATAAATGCCACCACGCCACCCATTGCCTGGGCTTCGGCCAGGATCTCGAGCGAAAGCGTCGTCTTACCGGAGGACTCAGGACCGTAAATCTCGACGATACGGCCGCGCGGCACACCGCCGATACCCAGAGCGGCATCGAGTGCCAGAGCGCCCGTGGGGATGGCCTCAACCTCAAGCTCGGGGCCGCCGTCACCATACCTCATGATGGAGCCTTGACCGAACTTCTTCTCGATCTCGGCCTTGGTGGTGGCGATCATCTCATCGCGCTCTTTACCCGTCGTGCGAGCATGAACGGTACGTACGGGACCTGAATTCTTGGCCATGAATAGCCCTCCTCTTAACAACCTGCATCGATAATAAACGAACGGCTGTTCGTGGTCAACCGTTCAGGCCAATCATATGCAGGCAGTCTTTCCAAAACCCAACCAAACGCCGACCAAACACTGACCAAATGCTTGACCACAAAGGGGCAAATAAGAACAAGAATGGCAAAAATACACCTATGACCAGCGCAAACGCTAAATTCGTCAGGGGTCCCTATCTCCACATTTAAGGGGCCCGAAGGCCCCTTAAAACACGTCTATTCCATAGAGTTAAGCACAAGGGCAATGCGTCCCAATGCCTCCGCGACCGCATGGGCACGAATACACGAACGGTCGCCCTCATAGTGGCAGCGCACAGAGTCCACGACCGGCACTTCCCCATCAGCCGCGCGATACGCCCAGCCAATATAGAAAGTGCCAGCCGGATCGTCCTCAGTGCCGCCGCCGGGGCCGGCATAACCCGTTGCGCTCACTGCAATATCGCTCTGGTACAGCTCCAGCGAACGCGCCGCCATCTCGCGCGCGGTCTGATGCGACACCGCGGTATAGCGGTCGAGCGTCTCCTGATCAACACCCAAAACGCGATGCTTGATCTCATCGCAGTAGGTCACCGCACCGCCACGCAGCACCGCCGAGGCGCCCGGGATATCGGCAATCGTCGAGGCGATCATACCTGCTGTCAGCGACTCAGCCGTCGAAACCGTCACGCCCCGAGCGCTCGCGCGCTCGACAATATGACGCGCCAGCTCCTCGTTATGTGCGGAAATCTGCTCAAAAGAGTCCGTCATACCCACCAGAACCTAGACCGAAAAGACGATCTTGCGGCAGTTCCAGAAGTACTGGGCGCCCGAGATAACGGTCAGGACAACGGCAACGGCGTACAGGAAGCGCGACACCGAGTAGATGCCGAGCGTCAGCGCCAGCGGGCCAAGGTGCAAGCCGGCCATCGCAAAGACGCACAGGTAACCGCAGATGGAGACCATCGTGGTCGCCGTCTTGTACTTGCCAAGCTTATCGGCGGCAACGACCACGCCGGCGGCACTCGCAACCATGCGCAGGGCGCTTATCAGCAGCTCGCGGAACAAGATGATGAACACGGACCAAACCGACACGGCACCAAAGTCCAAGAATAGCAGCAGGGCCGAGAATACGAGCAGCTTGTCGGCGATGGGGTCCAAGAATTTACCGAAGTCGGTAATCTCGTTGCGCGAGCGCGCCAGGTAGCCGTCAACCTTATCGGTGCACGACAGGATGACGTACAGAATGAAGGCAGCGGCGGCGAGCGGGCCGTCGAAGGTGCTCCAATCTGTACCGGCAACACTCGTGTGAGAAAGCGCCGACACAATCATGAACACCGGGATAAAGACGATGCGAACGCACGTCACGATGTTGGCGGGCGTCCAAACACTCGTCAGTTCCTTATTGCTCTCGTTTGCCACGACGCTCTCCTACTCCACAACATGGCCGATAAGCTCATAGCAGAAGCTATCGGTAAACTCGACCGTCAGAATATCGCCCACAGATGCCTCGCTGGCATCCAGATGCACCGCGCCATCGGAATCAGGCGCCTGGAACCAGGCATGTCCGATCAGCTCGGCGCCGTCCTCGGTCTCTTCGATACCGTCGACAATCACCTGGGCGCGCTCGCCCACATGTGCGGCAGTTGCAGCAAAACCGAGCGACTCGGCCAGGTCCATGGCCTCCTGGGCGCGCTCGAGCTTGACCTCTTCGTCGACCTGGCCCTCCATCTTGGCGGCCAGGCTGCCCTCCTCCTGCGAGTAGGCAAAGACGCTCGTGTAGTCGAAGCCGACGGTGTCCATAAAGTCGATAAGGTCGCGGAACTCGTCGTCGGTCTCGGTCGGGAAGCCGACCATGGCCGTGGAACGGAT
Source organism: uncultured Collinsella sp. (assembly GCA_902493145.1). GTDB lineage: Bacteria > Actinomycetota > Coriobacteriia > Coriobacteriales > Coriobacteriaceae > Collinsella. Next base: position 44,994 of record CABUOA010000013.1, read on the forward strand.
CACGATGCCGGGGATGCGCTCACGCAGATCGCGGAACAGGTCCTCGAGCTCCTGGCGCGAACCAGAACGGCGCATAGCCTTGAGGATGCGCGCGTCGCAGTGCTGCACGGGGATATCGATATAGGGCAGCACCTCGGGCGTATCACGAATGGTCTCAATGAGCTCGTCGGTCATGCCCTCGGGCTGCAGGTAGAGCACACGGACCCAGACGTTCTGCGGACGCACGGCCTCGGCGACGGCGCGCAGCAGCTGCGCCAGATTGCGCGGCGAGCCATCGGTGACGTCTTCGTCGGCAAAGTCGGTGCCCCAAATACCCGTGTCCTGGCCGATCAGCACGATCTCGCGCACACCGCCGTCAACCAGGTCGCGTACCTCGGAGATAATGCTCTCGGCATTGCGCGAATGATAGCGACCGCGAATATAGGGGATCATGCAGAAGCTGCAGAAACGGTTGCAGCCATCGGAAATCTTGACGTAAGCAACGGCGCCCTCGACAGTGCGCTTGACTTGCGGAATATAGGCAGCGATCTCACGCTCGACACCCAGCACGCCATCGATGACCGCCACGATGCCGTCCTCCTCGTCGGCCTTCACAAAGGCAGCGACCTCGGGCAGCTCGTCAGGCAGGTCGTCGCCATAGCGCGACGGCACACAGCCGCACATGACGATGGGACAAGAACGAACGCCGTCCTGAACCTCGTTGGCGAGCTCGAGCGTGGTCTCGATGCTCTCGGACGTTGCGGAGGCGAGGAACGAGCATGTATTGACGATGGCGATATCGGCATCCTGTGGGTCGAATGCCTCCTCGTAGCCCGCGGCGGTTAAAAGAGAACGCATGCGGTCGGTGTCAACCTCGTTCTTAGCGCACCCGAGGGTGATGTAGAGCACGGAGCCCAACGGTGTATCCATGTTGGAGAGCAGTCCTTTCGAATGATATTAGCGGTAGTTGGTGAACTGCAGCGGCTGGCCGTAGTCCTGGTCGCGCAGGAACTGGATAACGGTCTGCAACGCGTCCTTCGAAGCAGAGGAAACACGCAGCTTCTCGGCCTCGATGGTCACCTTGACCTTGAGCTTTTGGTCCTTGATGTCCTTATTGATCTTCTTGGCGGTCGCCTGGTCGATACCCTCGACGATATGGCCGAGCACGCGCACGGTGCCGCCCGATGCCGCCTGCGGAGCATCCCACGAGACAGCCTTGAGGTCGATGCCGCGCTTGATGAGCTTGGAGCTCAGGACATCGATGATCTGCTTGGAGACAAAGTCGGCCGGGGCGTTGATCGTAAAGAGCTTGTCGCCCTTCGAAAGCTCGATCGTGGCGCCGGAATCCTTCAGGTCATAGCGCTGGGAAATCTCGCGCGTGGTCTGCTGGAAGGCGTTGTCGACCTCTTGCATGTTGACCTCGGACACGACGTCGAAGCTGGAATCTTTAGCCATGATGTTTCCTTTCGCGTACGAACGGCTTAGTAGCTATCGTACGAATAGTCGGTAGAATCGGTGGGCGTCTGGCCGTCAGTTGCGGTATCGGCGCCATCCGTGGACTGGGCATCGGTGCCGTCGGTGGTGTCGGCACCATCAGAACTTTCACCATTCTCGGAATCAGTCGTCTCCTTCTTGGGAACGGTGATCGTCACGCGCGCCACGCCCGAGGTCTTGGTATCGTAACGGACCTTTTCGCCGTTCTTGGTAACGGTGACATCGGAAGGCTTAGACGTGGTGATCTCGATCGAGGACTCGGGCGTGTACTCCTGCTCAAAGGGGCCAGTCGCCTGAGCGCCATAAACCGACTTTCCGTCGACCTTGACCTCAATCCACGCGGTCTTTCCCTTGGCAACGGAGACCTTAACCTTTGTGACCTCGTTCTCTTCCTTCTTGGCCGTCGTCTTGGCGGCGTCCGAATCAGTCGACTCGTCAGTCGGCTCATCGGTGTCTTCGTCCTCGTCGACCGTTTCGGTCTTCTTAGAAGACTTCTTGGTCGTCGTCTTGGTAACAGCGGGCGTCTCGGGCGTGGTCTCGGGCGTCGAAGATGCGCAGCCGCGCAGAAGTACCACGATGAGCACGATCAGCAGCAACGCCACGGCACCGATACCGGCGTAGACGATACGCGGATCGAGCCCGTTGTTTTGAGGAGCACGGGAACCGCCGCGTCCACGACTGGAACTGTTGCGGCCGCCTCCCTGAGGCATACGGCCACGATTGCTATCGGAACGGCCGCAATAGCCACCCTGGCCCTGAAGGCTGCGCTGACCCGAGCGGGGCGCAAGTTCACCGCGGCCTTGATAGCCACGCTGGCCCGCACGCGGAGCCGAAGAGCGCTGGCCATACGGCTGTGGTTGAGAGCGAAGACGCGGCGTCACCTGCGTGGTATCGGCGTCCGCATAGCCACTGCGAGAGCGTCCGGTGGAGATACCACGGTGACCGCGATCGGAATAGCCGCCGTCGCCGTAGCCGGCACGAGGGTCACGCGCCACGCCGCGGGCAGCGGGAAGTGCACGGTCCTCGGGCATCGGCGTACTGCGGAACCGGTCACGCTGCGAGCGAATCTCCTCGCCCGAACCCGTCTCGGTAATATAACCGGCCTGCTGAGGACGCTGTCCATAGCGAGTCGAACGACCGCCCTGAACCATCAGAAAGCGCCCGTTATCGACAGAGGAACGCGAATTGACGTAGCCGGCGGCGTCCTGGAAACGACCGCCCTGCTGCGACGTCTCGCGTTCGTATGCCATCAGTTCGTCAAAGTAGGCATTGACGACCTCGCGCGGATTGAGTCCCAAAAAACGAGCATAGCTCGAAATCATGCCCTGCGCATAGCCGCGCGGCGGCATCGAAGCAAAGTTACCGGTCTCGAAAAACTCGATGATCTGCGGCCTGATTTTGATGGTGTTGGCGACCTGCTGAATGGAAAGGCCCATTCGGCGACGCTGCTCGAGCAGCATGTCACCAAAGCGTGCAGCCATCAGAATCCTCCAAACTCACGATCTTCACGTGCCATCTCGGCGTCGACAGATTCCAGCGCGGCAAGCCCCTCCTCGTCCAACAGGACCTCGCGCGGCTTAGAACCGTCGGGCGGGCCGACGACACCCTTTTCTTCCAGCATGTCCATAATACGCCCGGCACGCGCATAGCCAACCTTCAGACGACGTTGCAGGCCAGATGTGGAGCCAAGCTGCGATTCCACCACAATATGGGCGGCTTCCCAAATGAGCGGATCATCGTCTTGCGGCTCGGCGACTCCGGTGCGGACAATGCCGCCGCCACCAGCCATGGACATGGAAGCGGGCGCCACGGCGGACAGAATCTCCTCGTGGTAGTCGGGCTCGCTCTGCGACTTGACGAACTCGACAATCTCGTTGATTTCGTCGTCCGAGACAAAGCAGCCCTGGATACGGCGGGGCTTGCCCCAGTCGACCTTGGAGAACAACATGTCGCCCAAACCGGTGAGCTTCTCGGCGCCCATCTGATCGATGATGACGCGCGAGTCGATGCCCGTGGCGACGTTAAAGGCGATGCGGTTGGTGATGTTGGCCTTGATGAGGCCCGTCACCACGTTGGAGCTGGGGCGCTGCGTGGCAACGATAAGATGAATACCGGCGGCACGGCCCAGCTGTGCAATACGCACGATCGAGGCCTCGACATCCTTACCGGCGACCATCATCAGGTCAGAGAGCTCGTCAATGATAATGACAAGGTAGGGCATCTTTTGCGGCGGATTGTCGTAATGCTCAAACTCGCCAGCAGCCTGCTTTTCGTTGTAGGTCGAGATCTTACGCACGTTGAGACGCTCGAAGACCTTCAGGCGACGCTCCATCTCGGACACAGCCCATTGCAGAGCGCTCGCGGCCTGCTTGGGCTCGGTCACCACGGGCACATAGAGATGCGGCAGACCGTTATAGCCCGCAAGCTCGACGCGCTTGGGGTCGACCATGATCAGGCGAACGTCCTCGGGAAGGGCGCGCATGAGCAATGTCGTGATGATGGAATTGATCATCACCGACTTACCAGAACCGGTCGTACCGGCAATCAACAGGTGAGGCATCTTGGCGAGGTCGGCGACAACCGGCGTGCCCTCGGCGTCGCGGCCGATGGCGAGCTCGAGCGGACCGCCCTTCACATAGGGCAGCACGTCGCCCAGATTGACGTTCTGGCGCTTGCGGTTGGGAATCTCGATGCCCACGAGCGAGGTGCCGGGGATCGGGGCAAAGATACGCACCGACTGGGCAGCGAGCGAAAGCGCGATATCGTCCTCGAGGCTCGAGATTTTGCTCACACGCTCGCCCTCACCGGGCTGCAGTTTAAAGGTCGTCACCGTGGGGCCGGCGATCCAGCCGACCACGCGGGCACTGCGGCCAAACTCAAGCAAGGTGGATTGCAGTGACTCAGCGGTCTGCTCCAGCTCCTTGTCCGAAGACGCGGCGGAAGCCGACTGCGGGTTGGCATGCAGGATTTCGAGCGGCGGAAGCTTGAGGCCGTCCTCTTCTTCGCCCTCGTTATCTGCGGCGCCGTCGTCCACTCCCCCATCACGAGCCGCAGCCGATTCGATAGCACTCGTGGCAGGCGCACCGGCAACCTTGGGATGCTTCAGGAAGTCGGGAATCTGAGGTGCGGCCGAGACGGGATTCACGACAAACGGCGGCTCGGACTCGTCGATCTTATCGGAGTCGTCTTCCATCGAAAGCTGGCCGGTTACCTGGCCGCGCTTTGCATGGCGACGCGGCAGCAAAGTTGTCTTTGCGGTCTCAATCGGACCCTCGTCGTCCTCGTCATCGCCCTCGGTGAGCTCAATCTCGCTATCGGACCAAGACGGGTCGGGCTCACTCGTATTGAGCTTAGGCGCAGACTTGCCCTTCTTGGCATGGCGACGCGGCAACAGCGTGGTCTTGGCTCGCTCGGCTTCAACCGACTCGGATACGTCGACAAACGGGTCATCGTCCTCGTCATCATCCAAAACCGGGTCGACATCGCCACCCATGACCGTGGTCACCGCGGCGTCAGTCCCCTTCTGGCGCAGAATGCTCAGGTGCGGACGGGCGACGCCGGGAACCGACAGGGCCTCTTCATCGCCCCACGGGCTCGCATTGACATCGGCACGTCGACGCTCGGCAAAATCGGCAGCGCGATCGCGTGCGGAGCGCAAAACGCCACCCACCGAAAAGCCGATAATGACCAAACCAACGACGACAAGCCCCAGCAAGACAACCATGGCGATAGGTTTACCCAGGGCGTTTTGCAAGGCACTTGCGATAAAGGCGCCAATGTAGCCGCCCGACACGGAAAGGTTCTGCGGCGTAAACATAAGGTCGCACGAATCGCTCGTGCCCGGCACCATCAGCGAAAGAATGGAGACGACGGCGATAAAGACCACGGCGCCGCCCGCGACAGAGCGCACGTTGAGCGGCGAGTCCTCACCCAAAAAGAGCGTGGCGGCAAACAGCAAGATGACGATCGGCAGCACGTAGGCGCCCAGACCAAAGCCCAGGTGGTAGAAACCGGCAACCGCAGCCGTCACGGGCGCTGTTGCCGGAGAGATCACGGCAATGAAGGACGCGATCGCCAAAACGGCGATGACCACACCGGCGATATCGCGATTGGCCGAAGGCTCGACCAAGGGCTCAAACTCATCGAACTCGGACTCGTGGCCCTTATTGGCACGCAGATGGGAACCGGCACCCTTAGCAGATGCCGGTTGGTTATTGGCCTTATTGCCTTTGGCGTTTTGTGCAGATCCGCGCGCCAAACTAAACCTCCATGACGACCGGGATGATCATCGGACGGGTGCGCGTACGGCTCCAGATAAAGTTAGAGAGCGAATCGCGCACGGCCTTGCGAATGGCATCGGAACCGCTGCTGGTAAAGCTAAACTTACCCTTCTCGATCGTCTTCATAATGGACGCGGAGGCATCCTCGGAGAACTGGTCGTCGATGGCAAACGAGACGCCGCGGCCCGAGAACTCGATGGCCTCGATCTTCTTGTGTTTGAGGGAGACGATGGCAACGGCCGTGACCATACCGTCGTTGGCGAGCTTCTGGCGATCGCGCAGGACGATGGGGTCGGTATCGCCGATACGCAGGCCGTCGACGTAAACGACACCGGACTCGACGGGCGTACCGCGCTTGACGATACCACCGCGCATCTCGAGCGTGTCGCCGTTATCGAGGATAAAGATGTGATCGTCCTTGATGCCCATCTTGCGCGCCAGCTGGGCATGGGCGCGCAGATGCACGGCCTCACCGTGAACCGGCATAAAATACGTGGGCTTGGCCATGGCCATCAGGAGCTTGAGCTCCTCCTGGCTACCGTGACCCGAGACGTGGACGAGAGCGCGGTTCTTATCCCACACGTCGCAGCCGAGCTTGGCCAGGCTGTTGACGACCTGCTGGACGGCCTTCTCGTTGCCAGGAACGGGAGTTGCCGAGAGGATAACGGTATCGCCCTCGTGGATGGAGAGCGTCTTGTGCTCGCCATTGGCCATGCGGGACAGGGCCGACAGCGGCTCGCCCTGCGAACCAGTGCACATGACGACGATCTTGTCGTCAGGCAGGTTATCAATATCGAAGGCATCGATGATATCGGCATCATCGATGTTGAGATAACCGAGCTCGCGCGCCACGCGGGTGTTCGTGAGCATGGAGCGACCGGTCACAACGACCTTACGGCCGCACTTGCGGGCGGCATCGCAGATCTGCTGCAAACGATGGATGTGGCTCGAGAACGATGCGACGAACACGCGACCCGGAGCGTTCTTGATGGCGTGCAGCAGGTTGGGACCAACCTCGGCCTCGGACTTGGTAAAGCCGGGAACCGTGGCATTGGTGGAATCGGAAAGCAGCAGGTCGATGCCCTGCTTGGCAAAGCGGCTGATAGCGGCATAGTCGGGCGTGACGCCATCGATGGGCGTCTGGTCGAGCTTAAAGTCGCCGGTGTGCATAACGGTGCCCTGATTAGTACGGATGAACACGCCCAGAGCGCCGGGGATGGAGTGCGTCATCGAGAAGAAGTCGAGCGAGATGCCGCCGAGGTTGACATGGCTGCCGCCCTTGACCTCGCGGAACTTGGGCGCGCGGATTCGGAACTCGGAGAGCTTGCCCTCGATAAAACCGAGCGTCAGCTTGCTCGAGAAGATGGGCACCTTGTTGTTGAGGTCCTGCAGCAGGTACGGAAGCGAACCGGTGTGGTCCTCGTGGCCGTGGGTGACGATGATACCGCGGAGCTTCTCCTCGTTCTCCAGAACATAGGTGTAGTCGGGAAGCACCAGATCGATACCGGGCTGGGAGTCATCCGGGAACATAAGACCGGCGTCGACGAGCACCATGTCGTCGCCGCACTCGAAGACCGTCATGTTCTTGCCGATGCCGTCAAGGCCGCCGAGCGGAATGATCTTCAAAGGAGATGATTTTTTAGCTGCCATAGGTAAGTGTGGTTTCCTTTCTTCGAAACGGGTCTGGAACAACCGACGGGGCGCTTCTGGCAAACCGACCGCCGGGAACGTACAAATATGCATCGCAGAGTCGATGCAATAACCACAGTATGATACCCATTTGCCCACCAACAGACCACCCATGCATCAAAGCCCCATCCAAACCGGTCTATCCCGCCGGTTTCCCGTGGGGCGGGCACTGATGAAGTTTCCTGCTCTACAGTCCTGCTCACGACGG
>CABUOA010000014.1 GCA_902493145.1 uncultured Collinsella sp.
GGTAGCCGACCAAAACCGCCTGAAGGGTCACATTTATCTGAATAATTTAATCCCGTGCCTTTTGCTGCTCGCTGGCGTTGTCTGGGCATTGATGGCTACGTAGTTTAAGAGGCGGCGGTGCTGTTGTTTGAATTTTTGCAGTTAAAGAGGTCCGTTTCCCTAGGTGGGGAAACGGACCTCTTTTTGTCTCTGGGCTTGTGGATTGGCGAAGACAATAACCGCTGGCAGCTATTTTGAGTTCTTGATGCGGCGTGTGGCAGTGGCGGTTATTCCGAGGCCTGCGGCGGCGACTGCTACGAGTGCGATTGCGCTCGGTGCTGTGTCGCCCGTGTTTGCGAGCTTGCCGGCGGTCGTATCTGCTTGCTTGCCGTTGCTCGAGTTCGCCTGCTTGGTGGAGCTTGGCGAGGTGTCTTTACCGGTCGCGGACGAGCCGGTGGGCGGTGTCGCCTCGGCGGGTTGCGTTGAGCCGGAGGGAGGCACTGTCTCGGTCGGTTTCGCTATCTCGGGCGAGGTGGCCTTGTCTGCCGCGGCCTTAGCCTCTTCGTATGCCTTGCAGGCGTCGTCATAGGCCGCTTGCGCCTTTTCCAAATCGCCGAGGAGCGCATCTCGCTTGGCTACGTCCTCATCGATGTGGGCTTTGGCTTCCTCTGCCTCACTTTCGAAATACTGAACCCGTTTTTCCTGGCTTTCGAGCCGGCGTTGGCAGCGGTGAAGATCATCTTCACAGGATTTTTCTCGCCTTTCTGCCGACATGATCTCACCTCGCAACTGCTTAATAGTTTCGTTAGAAGCTCCGTCGTCGATTGCCTTATTTAATTCTGCCTGAAGGCCGCTTGTCCGGTTGTGGGCCTCATCGTATTTGGCTTGGGCTGCATCGACGTCCGCTTGCATAGCGGGAAGGGGCTCCCTCCGTTTGGCGGCTTCCGCCACCACCATGTCGTAGATCTCTTGAAAAGCGGCAATGTCATCATCGATTTCCGCAAGTTTCTCGGGACTTGCGGCAACTTTTGCGGCCTCGAGGTTTTTGAGCGCTTCCTGCATGGCTGCATACGCTTTTTCTTTTGCGGCGGCCGCGTCTTCTGTCTGCGGGGCGCCCGAATTGCCGTTGGCGGCGCTCGTCTGCGAAACGGCCGCACCGGTGGGGGAACTGGTTTCTGCCGCTATCGCCGTTGCGGGGGCGATTCCCGCGACAAGTGCCGCGGAAAGGGCGATGCCCACGGTTGCTCGTCTTGCTCTTCTTGCGAGAATGTCGTTCATCTCGGCACCTCATTTCAAGGGTTGGCGACTAACTTGGTAGCACTAATGTAAGTATATCAGGCGGTTTGCCCGCCATTGATCGGGCGTGCGCGTATACCCCTTGATTAACAGCCATTAAATCTATCCCTTAAGGAACGCGGCTTGCTAGTGTTGTCTGGCATTGATGGCTGCGTGGTTCAAGAGACGGCGGCATTACCATCTGTTTTTACAAGTAAAGAGGTCCGTTTCCCTGGGTTGGGGAAACGGATTTCTTTTTGTCTCTGGGTTTGTGGATTGGCGAAGGTAGTATGCTCTGGCAGCTATTTTGGGTTCTTGATGCGGCGTGTGGCTGTGGCGGTTATTCCGAGGCCTGCGGCGGCGATTGCTGCGAGTGCGATTGCGCTCGGCGCTGCGTCGCCCGTGTTCGCGAGCTTGCCGGCGGTCGTATCTGCTTGCTTGCCGCTGCTCGAGTTCGCCTGCTTGGTGGAGCTCGGCGGGGTATTTTTGCCGGTCGCGGCCGAGCCGGTGGGCTGTGTCGCCTCGGCCGGTTGCGCCGAGTTGGAGGGAGGCGTCGTCTCGGTCGGTTGCGTTATCTCGGGCGAGGTGGCCTTGTCTGCCGCGGCCTTTGCCTCTTCGTATGCCTTGCAGGCGTCGTCATAGGCAGTTTGCGCTTTTTTCAAATTGTCGAGGAGCGCATCTCGCCAGGCTATGAACTGGTCGGTATGGGCTTTATACTTCCCTGCAGCAAGTTCACAGTCATTAACTTGTCTTTCCTGCCTTTTGAGGCCGTCGCGGCGCTCGCGGAGCTCCGTTTCGCAAGAGTCTTCTTGCGCTTTTGCCGCCATGATCTCACTTCGCAACTGCTTAATATGCTCTTTAATAGTTATGCTGGGCTCCTCGTCGCCGAGTGCTTCAAGTGCCTTTAATTCTGCCTGAAGGCCGCTTGTCCGGTTGTGGGCCTCATTATATTTGGCTTGGGCTGCATCGATGTCCGCTTGCATGGTGGGAAGGAGTTCCCTCTCTTCGGCGGCTTGCGCCGCCATCTTGTCGCGGAGCTCTTGAAAACGGGCAATGTCATCATTGAATCTCGCAATTTTCTCGGGACTTGCGGCGTCTTTTGCGGCCTCGAGGTTTTTGAGCGCTTCCTGCATGGCTGCATACGCTTTTTCTTTTGCGGCGGCCGCGTCTTCTGTCTGCGGGGCGCCCGAATTGCCGTTGGCGGCGCTCGTCTGCGAAACGGCCGCACCGGTGGGGGAACTGGTTTCTGCCGCTATCGCCGTTGCGGGGGCGATTCCCGCGACAAGTGCCGCGGAAAGGGCGATGCCCACGGTTGCTCGTCTTGCTCTTCTTGCGAGAATGTCGTTCATCTCGGCACCTCATTTCAAGGGTCGGCGACTAACTTGGTAGCACTGAGGTAAGTATACCAAGTGGTCGACCCGACACTGGCTGGGTGTGCACGTGCCTCTCTGCTTCTTTGGAAACCGAACCCCATTAGAAATGACGAGTTGTTTACTCGTCTTTTGGGCTCACCGTACTATCATGATTCGAATTGAGTGTGAATGATGATAGGGAGCGCCTTCTATGATTGAGCTGCTCAGGCGTTTTGGTGGCAAGTTTCGCCGATATATGGTGATTGGCCCTGCGTGCAAGTTGATCGAAGTGATCTTTGACCTGCTTACGCCGCTGGTGATTGCCCAGATGATCGATAAGGGCATTGGCGCGCACGATGTGAACGCCGTTATCCACTACGGCATGGTACTTGGCGCCATGGCTGTGATCGGCATCTCGTTTACGCTCGTCTGCCAAAAGATGGCGGCACTCACCTCGCAGGGCATGGGCACCGACATCCGCGGCGCGCTCTACCAGCACATCAACAAACTGAGCTATGCCGAGCTCGATCGCTTTGGCACGCCGTCGCTTATCACCCGCATCACCAACGACGTTAACCAGGTGCAGCTCGCTGTGGCGCTGGGCGTACGCATGCTCATCCGCTGGCCCTTCCTGGCGGTGGGCTCCATGGTCGCGGCCCTTGCCATCGACCTTAAGCTCGGCATCATCTTTTTGATCTGCACGCCCGCTATCGGCCTGGTGTTCTGGTTTGTCATGGCGCGCTGCATCCCGTATTACAAGCAGCTGCAGGCAAAGCTCGACCGCATTGCGCTCATTTGCCGCGAGGGGCTTTCGGGCGCCCGCGTGGTTCGCGCCTTTGTGCGCGAGGACCATGAGCGCGAGCGCTTTGCCCAAGCCGCCGACGACCAGGCCAATACCGCCATTGCGGTGGGCAAGCTCTCGTCGATCCTTAACCCCGTCACGTTTTTGGTGATGAACCTGGGCGTGTGCGCCATCCTGTGGGTGGGCGGCATCCAGGTCAACGTGGGCGAGCTCACGCAGGGTCAGGTTATGGCGTTCGTCAACTACATGACGCAGACCCTCACCTCCATCGTGTATGTTGCCAACTTGGTCGTGGTCTTTACCAAGGCGAGCGCCAGCGCGTCGCGTATCAACGAGGTGCTCAATTGCGTGCCGAGCATCACCGACGAGGGCAACGAGCCGGTCACACTGCCCGAGCCGAGCGAGCTGACAAGTGGCGTCACTCCCGTTTTTGCGCTGAGCTTTGACCATGCGAGTTTTTCGTTTGGCGTGGGCGCTGCCAACGCCGTCGACGATGTGACCCTGGAACTGCCGCTGGGCAAGACACTTGGCATTATCGGCGGTACGGGCAGCGGTAAGTCTACGCTCGTCTCGCTCATCCCGCGCCTGTACGATGCGGGCACCGGCAGTGTGGGCGTGATGGGCGCCGACGTGCGCACCTGGCCGCTCGACCAACTGCGCCACGTGGTCGCGACCGTCCCGCAGCGCGCGTCGCTGGTGAGCGGCACCATCCGCAGCAACCTGACCTGGCGCGACGAGGCGGCGACCGACGATGAGCTCTGGGCGGCGCTCGATATGGCGCAAGCCAGCGAGTTCGTGCGGAATAAACCGCAGGGCTTGGATGCCCCGGTCGAGGCGGGCGGCAAGAACTTTAGCGGTGGCCAGCGCCAGCGTCTGACCATTGCGCGCGCCCTGGTGGGCTCGCCGCAGATTCTGATCATGGACGACTCAGCCTCGGCGCTCGACTTTAAGACCGACGCGGCGCTTCGTCACGCCATTCGCGAGCGCAGCGGTCGCGGTGCTGCCGAGGGCGGGCTGCCGCTGACAACCGTCATCGTGAGCCAGCGCGTCTCGACCGTGCGCGACGCCGACATGATCTGCGTACTCGATCACGGCTCGGTCGCGGGCCTGGGCACGCATGACGAGTTGTATGCAAGCTGCCAGCTCTATCGCGAGATTTGCCAGTCGCAGCTGCGCCGCGAGGAGCTCGAGGGCCAGCAGGGGAGCGCGGCGCCCGCGTCCGCCCAGACCGCCCCTGCATCTGTTTGCGCAAAGGAGGGCTGCTAAATGAATCCGTACACTTCCTCCGGATCGGTCGCCACGATGACGGCCAATGTGTCCGGCAACGACAAGCTCAACGATCTGGGCGACGGTCCGCGCCAGCCCGGCGACCCTGAGCGCTATCCCGTGGGCGCGGTGACCCGCCGCCTGCTGGGCTATGTTCGCCCGCACCGCATTTCGTTTGCGGCATCGTTTGTGAGCGCCGCCGTCTCGGTAATCCTGCAGCTCTACACGCCCATCCTCATTGGCGAGGGCATCGACCTCATCGTCGCGGCGGGCCAGGTGGACTTCGATGCGCTGCTACCGCTTGTCACCAAGCTCGCGCTCGTGGTGGTGGGTGCCGCGGCTTTCCAGTGGCTGCAGGGCTATTGCGTCAACCGCCTGTCCTACGAAACGGTGCGCGATATGCGCGTGGAGGCGAGCGACAAGCTCAGCCGCATGCCGCTCAGCTTTATCGACAGCCATGCCCACGGCGACCTTATGAGCCGCGTGGTCAACGACGTCGATCAGGTGGGCGACGGTCTGCTGCAGGGCTTTACCCAGCTCTTCACCGGCGTCATCACCATCGTCGGCACGCTCGCGTTTATGCTTTCCATCAACCTGGCCATGACGCTTGTGGTGGTGCTCGTCACGCCGCTTTCCATCTTTGCGGCCGGCGCCATCGCCAAGCTCTCCAACAAGAGCTTTACGGCCCAGCAACGCATCCAAGGCCAACTTGGTGGCCACATCGAGGAGTATGTGGGCGAGCAGAAGCTCGTGGACGCGTTTGCCTACGGCCCGAGCGCTCAGCAGCGCTTCGATGCCCTCAACGCCGAGCTTTATACGGCAGGTGAGCGCGCGCAGTTTATGAGTTCGCTCTCCAACCCCGGCACGCGTTTTATCAACAACATCATCTACGCCGTGGTCGCCGTGATCGGCTGCGTGAGCGTGATCACGGGTGTGCCGGCGGCGCTTACGGTGGGCGGCGTGCAGATCTTCCTGTCCTACGCCAACCAGTACACCAAGCCGTTCAACGAGGTTACCAACGTCATTACGCAGATTCAGACCGCGTACGCCTCGGCGCGCCGCATGTTTGCGCTGCTCGATGCGCGCGAGCAGGAGCCCGACACTGTGGATGCCATTGAGCTCGCCGCCCCGAAGGGCGAGGTCGCCTTTGAGCATGTGGACTTTAGCTACGTGCCCGACCGCAAGCTGCTGCAGGACATCTGCATCGAGGCTAAGCCTGGCATGCGCTTTGCCCTCGTTGGCCCCACGGGCTGCGGAAAGACAACGCTCATCAATTTGCTGCTGCGTTTTTACGATATCGATGCCGGTCGCATTGCGGTGGATGGCCGCTCCTCGCGTGACTACACGCGCGCAAGCCTGCGCCGTGCCTTTGGCATGGTGCTGCAGGATACGTGGCTGTTCGAGGGCACGGTGGCGGACAACATCGCGTACGGTTGCCCCGATGCCACGCGCGAGCAGGTTATCGAGGCGGCCGAGCGCGCGCACGCGCACAAGTTTATCGTGCAGCTGCCAGGCGGCTACGATACGGTAATCGGCGAGGACGGCGGCACGTTTAGCCAGGGTCAAAAACAGCTGCTGTGCATCGCGCGTGTCATGCTCACCGACCCGGCTATCTTGCTGCTGGACGAGGCGACCTCGAGCATCGATACCCGCACCGAGCTGCAGGTGCAGGCGGCATTCGACGAGCTCATGACCGGCCGTACAAGCTTTGTGGTGGCGCACCGCCTGTCGACGATTCGCAACGCTGACTGCATTCTGGTGATGCGCGACGGCCAGATTATCGAGCGTGGCACACACGACGAGCTGCTGGCGGCAGACGGCTTCTATGCCGAGCTCTACCGCAGTCAGTTCGCCCAGTAGGGACTACCGATTAGCGACAGATGGTTTACATCTGCGTCGTTAGTATTAAGATATGCTTCTAATAAATTGCATTAATGGCTCGAGTTTCGGGGGAAACGAGGCAACGTGACTATGACATGCTCTATGGTGGTCAACAGCAAGAGCGGTAATACCAGGATGGTTTCGGGGGCGATTAAGCGCGCCCTGCAGGCTGCGGGCGTCGAGTTTATCCATGCCGCGGCGTTGAGCGATGATGCAGATCCGGAGCAGGTCGCGCTCGAGGCGCACGGCGCCTGCGCTGCCGATACGGTGCTCGTTGGTTTTTGGTGCGACAAGGGCGCCTGCACGCCCTCGGTGGCGGCGCTGCTTTCCGCCCTGCACGGCAAGCGCGTCTTCTTGTTTGGCACCTGCGGCTTTGGTGCCGACCAGAGCTATTTTCAGCAGATTATCGACCGCGTGTCGTCTAATTTAGCCGAGGATGCCGAGCTTGCGGGCTGGGCGATGTGCCAGGGCAAGATGGGCCCCGCGGTCAAGCAGCGCTACGAGGCAATGCTCGAGCAAGATCCCGACAATGCCCGCTTTAAAATGCTGCTCGACAACTGGGTTGCCGCAAAGGATCATCCCACCAAGGAGGATCTGGACAACATGGCCACAGCTGCCAAAAAGGCCGTGCTGGGCGAGTAGATAATTGCCGTCGCGCGCTCGAAATAATACAAACGTGAAAGCCTCGAAATTCTCGAGGCTTTTTTCTTAACACGGGGGTGCGCCGTGGCGAGCGTCTGGGGCGACGTTTTCCATCATCCGGATGATGAGTCGGTTTTGAATGATACAGTCTCGTGCATTCGCTGGATGTATCGCCAGATGGAGTACGGTTACCAGACGTATCCGGGCTTCTTTACGCATCACTCGATGGGATTCATACAGCAAGACGCCGCCGGGCGGGCGCCACGTTGCAGAACCTAGGCCTAGCAGGTGGCTGATAATTCCATACCCAAATGTATCCAGAGTGGGATGGGCTTTCCGGATGGGCGGGGTTGCGGAAGCTGCGTCCCGGAATTTGCCTTTGGAATGGGATGCGGTTTCCAGTTGAAGGCTCTGTGGAAACTACATCCCAGTATTTGGCCGAGAAACGGGATGCCGTTTCCGGTTGAGGGCCTTGATGGAAAGTGCAACCCGGAATTCGTGATCGAAGCGGGATGTGGCTTCCCAACGGGGCCGCAAGCGGAAACCACATCCCACCTCGCAAGCGAATTCTAGGACACGGTTTCCAGCGGGTTATGGGCTGCGAACTAGATGGGGCAGCCATGAAACTCCGATAGGGGGGGTTAAAAACAAATGGTACATCCGGCAGTTAATTTTAATGTGGGGGGGGGTACGATTCTTTTGGTTGCGCAAAATATCGGACCTCCTATTGAGGAATTGAGTAGCGGGTCGATCACAGGTATTGGATAAAGCAGGTCATTTTGGGGATAAATGACCGCTTACGCCAAAATTAGTAGCATTAGGCGATGAGATATTGATAAAACTGTAGGACATCACTATGTTTTCTTAATAAGAAGAGATTCCAAATTGGCATATTTCGGACTCACTTTTCAATCGCCTTGCGGTTCCTGTTGAAACTTGCTGACCTTTGGATGGGTCGAATAAGGCCTCGATGGGGATGAATTAATCATTATGGCGGCGCGCGGACTCAAACGATTTATTGCACTTCTAAGCAGCTTGGCGCTTGTGCTCGTCGTGGTCCTCGCCGTCGTTTCTTTTGTTCCTCGCGCATTTGGATACATGCCCTTTGCAGTGCTTTCGGGCTCTATGGAACCCGAGCTCCCCGTTGGCTCCATGGTGTTTGTTCGCCAGGTTGAGCCGACGGATATTGCCGTGGGTGACAATGCAACCTTTTGCCGATCTGACGGTGCCGTTGTGACGCACCAGGTGTACGAGGTCGACCCTGTGGCGCAGATGGTCAGCACACAGGGAATTGCGAACAAAAATGCAGATGGAACCATCATGCACGACGCCGAGCAGACGCCTTTTTCACGCGTGATCGGCGTCGTTTCTTTTTGTGTCCCTTACCTGGGCTTCGTTAACGCATATTGCACGACGATGCCCGGTTTGCTTGTTGTGGTGGCCGTTCTGGCGCTGCTGGTCGCGGCGTCGATTGTGCTCGATCGGATGGTTCCCGATGAGCCTGCGGGCAAGCATGCCCGCGCGCATGCGAGGGAGCGGCGTTCATAGCGGCAGGGGAGAGGTGTCGGCAACGGCAAGGGCCGTTGCCGGGGAAGTCGATTTTCGAAAGGAAGAGGACGATGGAAAACAAGAAGAAAAAACGCTACGGCATCGTTGCCGCCTTGCTGCTGCTGGTGCTGGCCGCCGGCGTGGGCACCTATGCATGGCTGACGGCCACGCAGACGCTGAACAACGTGTTTAAGGTGGGCAGCATCAACACTCCCGAAAAGAAGCCCGATCCGAACCAGCCCGACAAGCCTGGCCAGGAGAACAATGACGGCAAAGCCTATCTGTTCGAGACCAAGTGGAAAGACAGCTCCAAGATCGTTCCCGGTTCCAGCACCGATAAGAACCCTAACGTCGGCATCGCGAAGGGCTCAGACGACGCCTACGTGTTCATCTATGTGAAGAACGCCATGGTCAAGAATGGCACCGATCTCGCGAACACCCCGTACTTCTCCCTCAATGCTAACTGGAAAGCGGTCGATGGCCAGGTGACTACTTCTGCCGACGGCAAGTATCTGAGCGGCCTGTTCATGTACGCCAAGGGCGCCACGAGCGGTCCCGCCGTTCTGGGCGCCGAGAACGCTGCCGAGGACGTCTACACCGGCGAGCTCTTTAGCAAGGTTCTGTTCCCCAGCACCCTGGAGGGCTCCATGGTCGCCGAGAATCCCAAGATGACGGTTTCTGCCTACATCTTCGGCGCCGACCAGAAGGGCGAGGAGGCTACTCCTGCCGCCAACGCCGTTGCTCAGGCCAAGGAATGGGCCAAGACCCAGAAGTAATCCCCCCAACCGAGATCCCGGCTCGCCCCCACCCCTATATTCGGGTCGGGATCTCGGTCCCCCTTTTTATCGACGATTGGCGAACGTAATGCTCAACAATCTTTCCAACAATCAGAAACGCACCTTGGCGCTTGCCGCGATGGCGTTGTTGGCCCTGGCGTGCCTGTGCGGCACGCTGGCTTTTACCGTTGATATGGTTCCGGCGAACAACGTCCTATCGTTTGGCAGCGTGAAGGTACGAGTCTGCGAATACACCCTAAACGAGCAGGGCGAGGAGATTCCGTTTGAGGCCAACGAGCACGGGGACTATCCAGACACCAAGGCCGGGGGCTTTGACATCAGCCGCATTGTGCGCGTGGAGAACGCCGGCGCGCAGCCTGAGTACGTTCGCGCTCGTCTGCGCATGACGTCAGTGGCGCCCGACGGTTCGAGAGCGGATGCCTCGGGCAGCGTTGCGTTTCATGTGAACGCGGGCGAGGGATCTCCGTGGGTCGATGGCGGCGATGGGTGGTTCTACTACCGTGGGCTGGATGCGCGTGGCGGCACGCTCGATCCCGGCGCCATGACGGAGAGCCTTATGGACTCGCTGCGCTTTGTGGGCGACTACCACGATGCCGCACGCGGCGGCTCATTCAGACTCGATATTGATGTCCAGGCCGTGCAGGCCAAAAACCAGCAGGCAAGCGATACCGTCCTCGATGTGCTTGACGTCGCGGGCTGGCCGGAGGCGAACTAGCCCATGAAGATTAAGAACATGAACCGAGGTGTGCTGAGCAGGCTGATTGCCGTGGCGACAATCGTCCTTTGTTGCGTCATGGTGCTGCCGGCGGTGGCGCATGCCGAGGATGCGCACGAGGGCCAAACTGAATATTATGACATCGAAAACGCGGCTGACTTTTTGTCGTGCGTGGCGCTTTCGCGCGAGCGCGACACGTCCAATTGGCACGTCCGTCTCAATAACGATATTGATCTCAAAGATAACGATATGAAGGACATCGTCTCGAGTACGGTCAAGCACCTCTCCTTTGGCAATAAGGAGCATCCCTTCAAGGGTGTTTTCGATGGCCAGAACCACACCGTGACGGGTCTGAACTACGCCAACAATATGTTGGATCCCGAGCGCGATACGGGCTTTTTTGCCGAGACCGATGGCGCCACCATCAAGAGCTTCCTGGTCAAGGATGCCAACATTTGGGCTGACTTCCGCGGCGGCATTATCGTGGGCAAGGCCGTCAACACCCACTTCGAAAACGTTATGGTCATGGAGAGCACCCTGCACGTTACGTGCGCCAACAACATGCTCAATGTGATTACTAATGCGGGCTTTGAGGGAGGCCTGATTGCCGGCGAGCTCAACGGTTGCACCCTCTACAACTGCGAGGTCCGTGGTGGCCGCGCCGTTAACAACACGACTTCGGGCGTACAGGCAATCGGTGGCGAGGGCCTGTATATGGCGGCGTTTGCCGGCTACGTTAATAACTCGACGATCGAGTACTGTCGCGTTACGCCTACGCGCAACGACGATGGTTCGATTGCCGCGAATGGCATGACCGACGTCACCAATAAATACGATGTGGCCATTGGTGCCCTGGGCGGCAACAACGTGTATGCCTCGGGCTTTGTGGGCTGCATGGCAGAAGGCGCTAAAGTCATTGACTGCTTTTCGACGGCGAAATGCTATAGCTATGCTGCTTCTTACGTGGGCGTTGTCTCCGTAACGCGCGCTTGGACGGGCGGTCTTGCAGGCCGCGTCTTGTCTAAGAGCGGTAATGAAATCACTCGCAGCCATTTCGCCGGCGATTTGAGCTCGCGCCAGTACAACCCCATCGCCGTGATTCCCATTATTCAAAACGATGTGAACCTGGGCGGCATTGCTGCGCGCGCTAACGTGGGTGATGCGACTATCACTGATTGCTACTTCAAGCCCAGCGTCAGCCTATCCGGATTTAGCCAGGGTACGGTAGCCAATAAGAAGATCTACGCCCTTGCGGGCGATGACACGGTATCCGGTGCCGGATTCGGTCCCTGGGACGACGAACGCTACGTCACGCGTGAGCTGTGGGAGCAGCATGATTACGACTTCTGTGCTGGCACCGTGCGCTCTACTGCCAATGGGGACGAGCATACAAACGAATGGGCGATGGACTACAAACTGAATATCCCCGTACACGGCAAAAGCGTGAAGACGACGACCGACTTCCCCGGCGCGGGTACGGCAACTGTCCTGGCAACCATGTTGGGAAAAGATCAATCTACCAGCGATCCGTACACCTTTGCCGTGAGCGCCGTGCTTGCGGGGACCGCGCAGGGCCTTGCCGAGGGCGACACCTCGGTGACTTTCGAACAGAAAACCCTGAGAAAACCGAACGGTTTGACCGAGGCAAACGGCGGCTATCGCTTCATGGGCTGGTTCCGCGAGCGCAATGTGGATGTGAACCGCATCAATGCGGACAACAGCTGGTTCGATGGTAAGACCGATGCCGATGCCGTTGCCAACGGGAAGCGCGTCGAAGAGAACAAGAATCACGATACGACGTCGATCTATAAGGCGGACAATAGGAAGAATGCCGGTGGAAACAAAGAATTCCAGGGCAATGACCTCTTTATCGCTTCGTACGAGGCGCAGGTGCTGTTCTATAACGTTAAGGGCAAGACGCTTGACTGGAAAACCGGTGCTGCGCACGACAAGTCCACTGATTGGTACCGCTACGGCGTGGGTTTGACGCCCGCTGCCCCCGCGGATCGCGGCAACTTGAAGCCTACCGCGACATTTATCGGTTGGACCACACAGCCCAGCAACGAGGAGGGGATGAACGGCGCCTATGCCGCCATCACCTCGACTAAGTTAGCCGATCTTAAAAATCAGGGAGCTTTTTATCCTGCGGGTAGCGAGATCACTGTTGTCCGTCCAGCCGACTTCTATCCGGTGTACAGCGACTACGGCTCGAACATCATAACGGTGTTCGAGGGCAATGAGCAGGACGCAATTGACAATAAGACTCTGCGCGACGGTGTGGGCAAAACTGACGTTAAGGTTGAGACTGCAGAAGATGGCACAAGCGCGTATACCGTGCAGGTGCTCGATGTATCCGGCAATGCTATATCCAAGGACGGCACCCTGCCCGATGGCTATCGCTTCTTGGGTTGGTATGAAAACAAGGGGACCGAGGATGCCCCGCTCGAGGTGCGCGTAAGCCGCTACCCCAGCTACACACTCCCCGCCGATGTCGATCTAACTGTGCCACATACCTACATCGCCCGCTTTGAGTACCGAGTGGATTATTACGTTCGGGCATTTACAAATAGCGGTCTAACGGACAGTAAGAAGTTGTGCTCGATTTGGAATAAATACAAGTCGCCCTTTGAGGAAAACGTCGGCGCGACATATGTTCGTGAAAACATTATCCATTGGGGTGCTGGCGCGGACGACTCCGCTCATGTGCTACACGATGATAAGAATCCAGCAGATAAGTGCACCACCGCTCTCTCTGATGCGACGCAAATCGTTGCGCCTATTAACGCCTACTCGCATAATGTGCGTAACGACACTGGCGCAAACACTCTCAAGGATATGATTGCCGACACTGATTTTCCAGGAGCCGGTAAACTGAGTGATGAGTGGAAAGCCTCAAGTATTAAAGTTCAATTTACCCCCGCGCATGATAGATACCACTTCAGTTTTTGGACGCTCGAAAGACCCGACGACGGTTCCTGGACTTATATAAAGAATCCTTTTTCGAGTTTTGTTGAAACGACGGAGCAATATTATGTCCGTGCTATGGTGACCACGGACGTCAACTTCTATGACAAGAGTGGCAACGTCAAGCAGGCTGCTACTCGACGCTATAAAAGCAACTTGCTTCAGCAGAAAACGGCGGAAGGTGATCCGACGTTCCTGTATTGCTATCCGCATCTCTATAAGGATAGGACGGTTAATACAAAGCCCTACGACGGAAAGGATGGTGACGTCAATCCCAATCTGACGCTCGAAGCCTCTCCGACCGATACCGAGATGGCGGTGCCGGGTCATAAGTTCCTGGGCTGGATCTCTACGGCTGAGGTTCGGAAGGACTCTGCGGTCTGGAATTATATTTATGACGTGAATGGCGACTCCTTCACTACGTCCGACCCGGATAAGGCCGAACCGTATCTGGTGAAACCGGATTTCAAGGTCACCCAGTACCAGGATGCCTATCCGGTGTACGCGAAGTACGATGTTAGGTACACCACCAACCTGTATCGCGCAGGTTTTAAGGGCACGGACAAGGTCAATGTGCCTAGCTACAACATCGCTCCCGTTATCAACGCGGACACCGATCCCGCTACGGCAACGGTGACCCCTGACATTGCGACGACGGTTTATAAAGCAGGCGGTGAGCTGTATAAGTTGCAGAAGGTTGAGATCGAGCTTCCGAATGGCGAGATCAAGACGCTTCCCTACGATGTGGAGCATGGTACTTGCTCTTATCCGGTGGAACCTGGCGGAGCCTATACATTCGTGGCGTACTATTCGCCGTTGGCGGTCGTGTACCATCTCAATGCCAAAGATGTGGACGGCAAAGTTGCCCAGAAAGGTGATACGCTCGGCAACCTTGATGGCGGCATCCCGAAGCCCACTTATGACGTCCGCACTATCGATGGGGATACAGGTAAGTTCAACGTCTTCGTGGGCTGGACGGAAGCCCAGCCGGCACCTGGCAAGGGCTATGTCGCTTGGTCGGAGGGCATCCGTATGGTGAGTGCCTCTACCGTGGTCAAGGCCCCCATGGAGCTGTACCCGGTCTACCGTCCCAGCCTGGTTACCGTTCAATCGAACATCGACTTAAATCTCGCGAATCCTGCTCTTGTCCGCGGTCTCGGCCGTACTGATTCCGGCGACCAGATTTCTCTTGAGGTCAAGGCTGTCAAGGAGGTTTCGGGCATTGACGGCACCAAGTACGACTTTGTCGGCTGGTCGCGCGACTACGAACCCGATGGCAAATACACCCTGTTGACCGATGACGAGAAGTATCCCCTCGAGGGCGGCGAGCCCTTTGAGAGCGTGACCTACACCGCGGTGTACAAGAAGACGCCGCTTAAAGTGCGCTATCACGACACCGATGGCAAGGTCATCTACACCGCTACGGTAGACCCGAACGATACGGGGGATCTGCGTGGCCAGGATGGCAATGCCGGCTTTGTTCAGACAGTTAAGGTGCCCAAGATGGACGAGAACGGCAACCCGGTCTATGACGACAAGGGTGAACCCTTCATGGAGCCAAAGGAAGTGGCCTACGATCCCGAAGCCTACTCCGCAATCGTCGCATTCCTGGGCGAGCGAGCGGATAGTAGCTTGAAGGAGTTGTTCTTGGAGTGGCAGTGGGTTAATGGCGACGAAGCAGTGGCGTGGAGCGACTTCAAGGGTAAACCGGTTAAGGCCGACATGGATTTGTATCCGGTGACGTATAAGGTCGTCGCTAACGACACGTCGGAAGCTGCGAGCCCTAAGAATGTGACCGGGCAGCTCAAGTGGTTGCTTGATCCCAATGCCGCGAACACGGTAGATGACAAGAGCGATAAGGCGCCGTTCAAGGCTTGCTTTGCAAAGCCCTTCATGGGCACGCAACTGACGGTGCACGTTGACCGTGTGGGCTATGGTCTTTCTGGCCAGACTCCTACGCCTGTCAACGGGAAGTATGTATCGCTTTACAGCTCGGGTTCGGGCGAGGGCTCGTTTGAGCTGACGAACCGTTTGGACTACAAGCTCACGGGCGACGGCACTCAGGGCGATGGCAATGCGGTGTTCGATTTCGCCGCTACGCATACGCTCAAGATCGTCAAGCAAACCCAGGATAGCTGGGCGAAGGGCAAGACGTTCCGCTTCAAGGTTTCCCGGGCCGACATGGACGGCAACGCCTTGGATGAGCGCACGGTTGAGGTAACGGTGTCATCGGATGCGCAGCTGAAGGACGGTTCCGCCTGGTACTCCGGCGCTATCGAGCTTGCGGTCCCGGCGGGTATCTACACCGTCGAGGAGGACTCAGCGTGGGCATGGCGCTACAGCAGCCAAATCGGCGTCCCTGGCAAGCAGCCGGGCGATAAGGCGCAGGCGACTATCTCCGCTGCATCGAGCGCGAACGATGCCACGTTCACCTGCACGAACACGCGTGTGAACGACAAATGGATCGATGGCAGCGATCGTGCCCATAACGTTTGGAGCAACGACAACGTAGCAAAGAAGGAGGATTAGCATGTCCAAGCGCAAGCGCATCATCGCCTTGCTGGTGGGGGTTATCCTCCTGGCCGGTACGGCAGGCACGCTGGCCTGGCTTTCGGTTACGGGCGTGCTGGTCAACCAGTTCGGCATCGGATCGGTGACGCCATCGGTTCAGGAAACGCTCAACGGCAATGTGAAAAGCGATGTCAAGGCACAGAACACGGGTACTGCGCCCGCCTATATTCGTGCTGCAGTGGATATCTACTGGCAGGATGGAAACGGTGCCCGCCTGTGGGAGGAGCCGAAGGAGGAGGCGGATTACGAGATTGCGTGGAGCGTGGCTGATGCCTCGGACACGAACTCGGCTGATAACTGGGTTAAGGCGAGCGACGGGTTCTATTACTGGACGTCGCCCGTTGCTCCCGGCGGTGAAACCGGCGTGCTCATTAATAGAGTTACCGAGCTCAAGGCAACCGAAGGTCGCAATCTTGTCGTTGATATCTCCACTCAGGCGGTCCAGGCGACGCCCGATGAGGCCGTGCACGATGCATGGGACTGCACGGTCAATGATGGCGTGCTGGTGCCGCCGCATGGAGGTGCGTAAGTATGGCGTTCCCAATTCGCAAAGGTGTTGCGCGCTCCTTGCGTTGCATGGTCGCGGCCATTTTCTGCGTGGTCGCGCTCGCTGTTCCCGCCCGTGCGTTTGCCGATACTCCCGCGATTGCCTATGACGGAAATGCGCGTCAGCTGACGGTCTCGGGGGCGACGGGCTCCTCGGGGGAGCCCGATCTGTTTCCCGCCTTTAAAGATCTAATGCCCGGCGATGTGCGTGAGCAGCAGATTGAGGTTCGTGCCACGGGCGTAAAGTCCCAGGTACGCGTGTTTGTGCGGGCCGTTGTCGATCACGAGACGGCACACCTGCTGTCGCCCATTACCTTAACGGCGTCGGCGGGCGATGCGTCTGCAGGCTGGCTCCAGACGGGAACGCCGGGCAGTGTGTTTGCTTACCCCACGCAGGTCGCAACGTTTACGAGCGATGGCAGCACGGCGCTCAATTTGCAACTAAGTGTCCCGACGTCGGTGGGCAACGAACTTGCCGACGCAAACAAGGCAATTCGCTGGGAGATTACCGCCGAGGACGATGGCAAAACAATTCCTGTGCAGCCCGCTGGCTCCAAAAAGCCCGGCCTGTTTGGCCTGGCTGCGACGGGCGACAACTCGCTCGCTCTGCTTTTGACGCTGCTAGCGCTAGCGATTATCGCTTTCATGGCTGCGCTGCTTTTGTCCCGGAGGGATAAGCGCTAGGTCCATCTTCTAAACGCAACACCCTCCCGGGCGGCGGGCACGAAGTTCCCTGCTCTACAGTCCTGCGCAAGACGAAGGCCACATTAAGTGGCCTTCTTTGCGTGCGGAACTCGCGATGAACCTTATATGCCTCCGCCCGGACAGACGTTTCAGTTATGAACTCGCAGCTAGTCGCTATTTGATCTTGGTCGTACCCGGTGCCAGGTTGGGGTCGGTCTCGTTGGCCTCGGTCTGGAAGTGCTCGGTATACACGTTCTTGCCGTCGCGGAACATCTCGTAGTACTGCATCTTGGCGTAATCCTCGCGTGCCTTGGTGGCGGCCGCGGCAGCGGCGTCGTCACCGGTGACGTTGGAGGAGAGCGCCCAGCGCAGGCTGGCGTCCTCGTAGCCGACCGAGTTGATGGCGGGCAGCGACTCGCGCAGTGTCATGTGCGCCTTCTGGTAGTCGGTCAGCGGTGCGCCGATCAGCTGCATGAGCTGGGTGGACAGGTAGTTGGTGGACAGGTCGTCGACCTCGCTCGTCTGGTCACAACCGGCAACGTCGTAGTTAGCCCAAATGATGTAGTCGGTCTGCCACAGGCGCTCCTGATGCGTAGCGTCGTCCTCGCCGGTAAACCACTTGTCATTGAACTTGGACGGGAAGAACGGCTGATGGTCGCCCCAGAACACCACGACCACCTTGCGGTCGAGCTTGCTCAAGGCGTTGAGGAAGTAGCGCAGCGCCTGATCGGACTGCTCGATGCACGAGACATACTCGTCGACATCGGAGAGCGTGCCGTCCTCGACGGTCTTGGCGTCCAGGTCGGTCGTGTCGATGTTCAGGTGCATCTGCTTGTCGACCGGCAGCAGGCCCGTGTCGTAGCCCGAGTGGTTCTGCATGGTCACGTCGAAGATGAACTGCGGATCGGCGTTCTGGTCGAGCAGCTCAAGAATCTTGTCGTAGGTAGCTTGGTCGGTCACCATGCCGCGCAGGGTATCGGCGCCCTGGAAGTCGTTGATGGACAGGAACTGGTCAAAGCCAAAGTCCTTGTAGACGTTCTCGCGGTTCCAGTTGGTCGCGTGGTTGGGGTGCATGGCCGTGGTGGAATATCCGAGCGACTTGAACTGCTCTGCTAGGTTCCCAGTCGTTTCCATGTTGTAGATGGTGTAGGGGTACACGCCCGAGCCCAGGTTGGCCATGGAGTTGCCGGTCATAAACTCAAACTCGGTATTGGCGGTACCGCCGCCGTAGGCGCTCACATAGAGCTTGCCGCGGCTGAGGCAGTTGGACAGGCTCTTAAAGTACTGCGGGCCCTCGTAGCCGGCGCGCATGTTCTGGTAGATTGACAGATCCGAGAAGGTCTCGTTCATGATGGCGATGACCGTGGGCTTCTCGCTGTCGAACTGCTCCTGGGCGGCGGCGCGCTCGTCGCTCTTGGCCGCGTCGGACTTGTCGTAGGCCTTGGCGTACTTTTTGAGCGTGGCCTTGGCATCGTCGACGGAGTAGTCGGCGGGTTTGGGCGGCTTGATGGACTGTGCCGCACTAATAAAGGCGGGCAGGTAGCCCTCGCGCCAGTAGCTCTCGAGCGGGCGCCAGGTGTAGACGGTGATGCCGAGGGTGTTGTAGTAGTCGATGAGCGTGACATGCGCGGTCACGCCGCCCAGGCACAGCACCGCCACGAGCAGGTTGGTGAGCAGCATGCGCTTGGCGTTGGCGGCGCCCTTCTGACGGTGCGGTGCCACCAGGCCGGCGTACTCGCACAGCAGCATGGCGATGGCGGTAAAGCCCATGGATAGCACGCAGAACAGCGAGATCGAGAAGGTGTAGCCGGTGCCGGCGACTGCGGCGGCGGTGGAGATGGCCGAAAGGTCGCCCGGCTGGATGGGCATGGATTTAAACGTGATGACAAAGAACTCGGCAATGCCTAGGACAAAGAGGGCGAAGGCCAGGGCGGCGGGAGCTGCGCCGTGGCGCTGGAACAGGAAGAACAGGCCGACCATGAGCGTGGTGATGATGGCCCACTCGAGCAGGATGCATAGGGGGTAGACCCAGGTAAAGTCGTGGTTGGACGAGACCTCCATGCCCAGCAGCGCAAAGACGCCGGCGAGCAGCAGGCACAGGACGGCGGCGACGAGCGGTTTGCCCACAAAGGCGCCGCGCAGGCGGGCGAGCTTGCCGGTGGGGGCGGGCGCGTCGGGCTCGGCGAACGCAAAGACGCGCGGGGCGATGCGGTCGCGGGCGATGCTGGCCCAAGCGCATCCGGTGAGGATGGCATTGGTCAGGATGAGCACCACAAAGGCGAGCGGCTCGTTTTGGGCGACGAGGCCAATGGCGCCCCAAATGGTCAAAAAGAGCTGGAACAGGCCGAAGGCGACGCTCCACCCAAGAGCGCTTTTGGCAACGGTGCCCGACTGAGCGCGAATGGCCTTGGCCTCGCGCAAGACAAGGTAGACGGTCGCCGCAAGACCGACGAGCGAGATGGCGGCTGCGAACATGCTGAGACTCCTCACAAAATAAAACCTACGAAAGCGGGGGTTTACCCGATTGTTACCAAGATATGCGCTGCATTTGGTGACTGCGCACAACAACCAGCCATAATAACGCGCGTGCGTGGCGGTGTTGCGCAATGTAGCGGCGACCTGCGCGATAATGGACGGGAATTACACGGAAACGTAAAGGCTTCTTAAAGAATTGACGGGGATGTGGTTATGGACAAGCAGGTTTGTGCGACGGTTGCGGATATGTGCGGCTATCCGATGAAGACCACGGGCAATGCGGTATTGGATGCGTTGGAGCACCGTTCCTCCACGCGTGCCTTCGCGCGTGATGACGACGACCGCCCCGTGGCGGTGGCCGACGAGCAGCGCGCAGCGATTTTGCATGCGGCGAGTCGCGCGCCGTCGGCGGGCGCCATGATGATGTATTCCATCGTGAGCATCCGCGAGCAAGCTACGCTCGACCGCCTGGCCGACCTGTGCGACCATCAGCCCATGATTGCCAAGGCGCCCTGGGCACTCATATTTGTGGTCGATTATGCAAAGTGGATCGATCTGTTTGAGCACGTGGGCTGCTTTGAGCCCGAGTTTGTCGAGCGCACGGGCAAGGCGCCCCGCCGCGCGCCGGGTTTGGGCGACTTTGCCATCGCGGCCCAGGACGCCGTGATCGCCGCGCAAAACGCCGTGGTTGCCGCCGAGGCCCTGGGGCTGGGAAGCTGCTACATTGGCGACATCGTGGAGAACGCCGAGGAAGTTGCCGAGCTGCTCGATCTGCCGCCCTATACCATGCCGCTGTCGATGCTCATCATCGGCACGCCCCGTAAGGAGCGTCCGGCCATTGCGCATCCCGTGGTGAACCTGGTGCACGAGGAGCGCTACTGCCGCGCGGATGTCGCGACCATGGACGCGCAGGTGGCCGAGATGGACGCGATGTTCCGTCCGCATGCCCGCGAGGTGGGGGAGCGCGTCATGGATATCTACACCCGCAAGCACACGAGCCCCTTTATGGCCGAGATGAGCCGCTCCATGGAGTGGTGGTTCAAAAATTGGCTCGGAAAATGACGAATGTGACAAGGGGACAGTCCCTTTGTCACATTCCATATCGCCGCGGTGGCCTAAAGGCCGTATAAATGTTTATCTAGCTGGGAAAACGGTGCCGTGCAAGTGCAGGCCGATTACCTATAATCCCTTCGAACATTAAAGTTGGGAGGAAACCGGCTTATGGAACAAAAGGCCAAGGAGGCAGCCTCGCACGCTGCGATTCCTGTGAGCATCTCGGCGATGCTCGTCACGCTGGGTGTGGTGTATGGCGATATCGGCACCAGCCCCATGTATGTAACCAAGGCGCTCGTTGCCGGCAACGGCGGCATCGGAAGCGTGACGGAGGAGTTCGTGCTCGGCGCGCTCTCCCTTGTCGTGTGGACGGTCACGCTGCTGACCACCATCAAGTATGTGCTCATCTCGCTGCGCGCCGATAACCATGGTGAGGGCGGCATCTTTGCCCTGTACAGCCTGGTCAAGCGCTGCGGCAAGTGGCTTATCATCCCCGCCATGCTGGGTGGCGCCGCGCTGCTCGCCGACGGCATCCTGACGCCAGCCGTTACCGTTACCACGGCCATCGAGGGCCTGCGCACCATCCCGGCGGTCCATGCCGTGCTGGGCGATGACCAGGGCCGCGTCGTCGCCATTACGCTCGCCATCATCATCGTGCTCTTCTTGGTACAGCGCATCGGTACGGCCAAGATCGGTCACGCCTTTGGCCCCATCATGACGCTGTGGTTCCTGTTCCTGGGCGGCACGGGTCTTTTCTTTGTTTTCCAGCACCCCGCCGTGCTGCTGTGCCTCAACCCGGTGCGCGGCATCGCCTTTTTGCTGAGCCCCAACAACCACGCGGGCATCATGATTCTGGGCAGTTGCTTCCTCGCCACCACCGGTGCCGAGGCGCTCTACTCCGACATGGGCCACGTCGGCCGCGGCAACATCTACGCTACCTGGCCGTTCGTTAAGTGCTGCCTGCTGCTTTCCTATATGGGCCAGGGCGCTTGGCTTATGAACAACGCTGCCAACCCCGAGCTCATGGGCATTGCCGACCTCAATCCGTTCTACCAGATGCTCGCCCCGGGCCTGCGCCCGTTTGCCGTCGGCCTTTCCACCGTCGCGGCCATCATTGCCTCGCAGGCGCTCATCACCGGCGCATTCTCGCTGGTGTCCGAGGCCAGCCGTCTGGACCTCATGCCGCACATGCAGGTCTTCTACCCTGCCGAGACCAAGGGCCAGCTCTACATCCCCATGGTCAACAACGTCATGCTTGTCGGCTGCGTCATCGTGGTGCTGCTGTTCCAGAACTCGGCGCATATGGAAGCCGCGTACGGCCTTGCCATTACGCTGACTATGATGTGCACCACGCTGCTGCTCTTCTTCTACCTGCACGAGGAGCGCAAGCTCAAGGTTGCTCCGTGGATCTTCGCGGCCTTCTTCCTTTTGCTCGAAGGCTTCTTCTTCGTGAGCTCGCTCACCAAGTTCTTCCACGGCGGCTACTTCACCATCCTCATGGCTGCACTCATCATGGGCATTATGGTGTGCTGGTACAACGGCACGGCTGTTGAGCAGCGCCAGTTTACGCTGCTGCCGCTGCGCAGCTACCTGCCGCAGCTCAAGCGCCTGCGCGACGACGACCGTTACGAGCGCATGAGCGACAACGTCGTGTACCTGACCAAGGACACCCATACCGACTACATCGACCGCGATATCGTCTATTCGATCTTGGACAAGCATCCCAAGCGCGCCCGCGCCTGGTGGTTTGTGAATGTCGAGACCATGGACGAGCCGCACACCTTTGCCTATTCGGTCGAGACATTCGGCACCGACTACGTGTTCCGCGTGCATCTGTACCTGGGCTACAAGATCAACCAGCGCGTCAATGCCTACCTGCGTCAGGTTGTTCAGGACCTGGCTGCTACCGGCGAGCTGCCGCCGCAGACGCATGACTACTCGGTCTACAAGGATCCGGGTAACATCGGCACGTTCAAGTTCGTCCTGATCCGTAAGCTTCTGGCGCCTGAAAGCGATGTGGAGCCGAGCGAGCGTACGGCCATCACGCTCAAGTACATCATTCGCCGCGCCGCCGGCACGCCTGCACGCTGGTACGGCCTGGAGAACTCCAACGTGAGCTTTGAGTACGTGCCGCTGTTCACCAAGTTCAAAGCCGTGAACAAGATGCAGCGCCTGGCCCCCAACGAGCGGCCGTAGACGTCGGCGGCTACACGGAGTTGGTTTTTGATGGATAAGCATGAGGCCGGGGAGGTAAACATGGATACAAAGGCGCTCGATGGCCGTGAGGCGGTGGTCGAAATGGTGCGTGAGGCGCGTGTCGACGCCGCCGAAGATCGGTTTTTGACGAACCGTGCCAACATGGATATGGCCAATCGCGTAATTTCGATCGTGGCACTGGTATTTGGAGCGGTGTGCGTGTGCGCGCTGCTCGCGCACGTGCTGTTTGTCTAGCGGCTGCCGGTCGTAGAAGGCTTTACACTTAGAACCACCACGAGGGAAAACCACCACAAAGGTGCCTGTCCCCTTTGTGGTGGTTTTTGTTTTTGAGAGAGGGGCGGGGCGCTGATGGACGTCCGTGCGGACGGCGATATTGCCGATAACTTTTGGTGGCGGCGCACAACGCTGACGCGTCGCAGCCCTCTGTATGACGCCTGCGTATCGGTGGGGCTGCTGGTCGCGGCGACGATTGTGGGCGTGCTGCTCGACCATCCGGGTCTCGCGCCGAGCATCATGATCGTCTATGTGCTTGCCGTGCAGCTGTGTGCCTTTTTCACCTGGAGCCGCCTGTATTGCCTGTTGAGCTCGGCTGCCGCCGCGGCGCTCTACAACTTCTTGTTTGTCGATCCGCGCTACTCGCTGTCGTTTATCGACCGCGTCTATCCCGGCATGTTCTTCATCATGTTTGTGGTCTCGCTTGTGTCGAGCTCGATTGCGTTGGCCCTGCGCCGCGCCTTGGCACAGGCTGCCGCCAGCGACCGTCGCACGCATATGGTGCTCGAGACCAACCGCATGCTGCAGCGGTGCGCCGATCAGCAGCAGATTGTCCATGCTATGGCAACGCAGCTGGCGCGTCTTTCGGGCTGTCCGGTCGTGTGGTACAGCGCCGACGCCGAGGGCGATGACCTACTGCCGCGTGCGACATACACGGCCGTGGGCGATGCCGCGCCGGTGCACGAACTGGCGCCGCAGATGCCGCCGCAGCTCTCGGCGTCCGCCTATGTGGGAACGCCGCTTGATGCCACCTATGGCGGCTCAGCGTTTTATGGCATCTACCTGACGGTTCGCACAGGCGACGGCTTCGCGCGCTCGGGCGACCCCGCCTCGGTGGTGGGCGTGCTGGCTATCGTTGCCGCGCCCGACGTGCTGACGCACGAGGAGCGGATGCTGGCCGATGCCATCGTGAGCGAAGGCGAGCTGGCACTCGATCGCGCTCGCGCCATGGAGGCCCGCGAGGAGGCGGCGGTGCTCGCCAAAAACGAACAGCTGCGCGCCAATCTGCTGCGCTCCATCTCGCACGACCTGCGCACGCCGCTCACCAGCATTTCGGGCAATGCCGATGTGCTGCTCGACCAGGGCTCGACTGGCACCGCCGAGCTCGATAGCCAGACGCGCCGCGGCCTGCTTCTATCCATTCGCTCGGATGCGCTGTGGCTCAACGCCACCGTCGAGAACCTGCTCGCCATCACCAAGCTCGAGGGCGGCGGCATGCATCTGTCGACTACGCTCGAGCTCATGGATGATATCGTCGAGGAGGCACTGCGCCACGTAAATCCGGCCGTGCGCGAGCACGACCTTAAGGTGGTGGCGTGCGATGAGCCGGCGCTCGTCAACGTCGATGCGCGTCTGATGGTGCAGCTGGTGGTCAATCTGGTGAACAACGCCATCACCTATACGCCCGCAGGCTCGCATATCGTGATTTCGATTGGCGTCGACGATGGGCACGTGACGTGCTCGGTGGCCGATGACGGGCCGGGCATCGCACCCGAGGACCGCGAGCGGATCTTTGAGTCGTTCTACACCGCCAACCATGGCCTGGCCGACAGCCACCGCAGCGTGGGCTTGGGACTTTCGCTCTGCCGCTCCATTGCGCTGGCGCATGGCGGTAGCATAGAGGTTGCCGCGGCGGACCCGCATGGCTCGGTCTTTACGATTGAGCTTCCCGCCGCCGATGTTTCGTTTGATAAGGAGTAGCGCCGTGCCGAACTCTGCCGTAAAACCGCTTATCTTGGTTGTCGAGGACGATCCCGCCGTCCGCAACCTTATCGTTGCTGCGCTCGAGGCGCACGGCTTGCGTCATATGGCCGTGGAGACCGCCCATGCTGCCATCGCCGCCGCCTCATCGCAGGCGCCGAGCATTGTGCTGCTCGATCTGGGCCTACCCGATATGGATGGCGTCAAGGTGGTGGAGTCGGTGCGCACATGGTCGGGCATGCCGATTATTGTGGTCTCGGCGCGCAGTGAGGATGCGGACAAGATTCGCGCGCTCGATGCCGGCGCCGACGACTACCTGACCAAGCCGTTTTCGGTCGAGGAGTTGCTCGCGCGCATCCGCACGACGCTCAGGCGTCTTTCGTATGCACAGACGGGCGGCGTTGCCTCCGAGGGCTCGTTCGATACCGGCGAGCTGCATATCGATTTTGATGCCGGCATCGCCACGATGGATGGCGAGGAACTGCACCTGACGCCGATCGAGTACAAGCTCTTGTGCCTGCTGGCGCACAACGCCGACAAGGTGCTGACGCACCAGTTTATCCTGCACGAGATTTGGGGTACGGCAACTAAGAGCGACCTGGCGAGCCTGCGTGTCTTTATGGGCACGCTGCGCAAGAAGATCGAGTCCGACCCCGCGCACCCGCGCTATATCCAAACGCACGTGGGTATCGGCTATCGCCTGGTCACCCAAGGCTAGATCGCCAACCACCATCCCAATATGAGTTGCGGTGAAATAGTTCCTATTTGGTCCTTTACCAGGCATTTTTAGGAACTATTCCACCGCAACTTTGTTATTTGCCCTTGGGCTTGCTGGCGTAGAACTTTTTCTTTTTGGGCTTGCCGGCGGGGGAGGGCTTGCCGTCGCCGCGTGGACCTCGGTCTCTTGCCTGCGCGTGCGCGGGCGCTGCCGCGCGAGGCTTGCGGGCCTCGGGGTTGCGCAGCTCCTCGGTTCGCTCGGCAATCTCCTCGGCGCTAAAGCCGACCTCGGCCATGGCGTCCTCGATGGGCAGGCGGCGCACGATATAGCAGTGGTGCACCTTCTGGTTGCGCGCGAAATCCTCGGGGATGGTCTGTGCCGTAATGTCCTCCAGCACGACGCCCGCTCGTGCGAGCTTGCGCGTCTCGGGGCGGAAGCCGCGCAGGTTGCAGCTAAAGATGGCATGGCCGCCCTGTGCGAGCAGGCGCGACACGCCGGCCAAAAGCTCAACATGGTCGCGCTGGACATCCCAGGTGCGACGGCCCATCTTGGACGAGTTCGAGAACGTGGGCGGGTCGACAAAGATCAGGTCCCAGCGGTTGCGCGTCTGGCGCTGGTCACGAATCCAGGCGAGCACGTCATCGCGCACAAAATGATGCTGCGGCCCCACAAAGCCGTTCTGACGCATATTGCGCTCGGCCCAGTCCAGATAGGTGTTGGAGAGGTCGACCGTCACGGTCTCCTCGACGCCGCCGTCGGCTGCGTAGCAGGTGGCGGTGCCGGTGTAGGCAAATAGGTTGAGGAAGCGGCACGCCTGCTTGGCGTGCTCGCGCACCAGGTTGCGGGTGACGCGGTGATCCAAGAAGATGCCCACATCCAGGTAGTCGTCAAAGTTGACGGCAAAGGTGAGTCCACCCTCTTCGATGAGCGGCAGACGACGGCGCGCGATGTTGGCGCGCTCGCCCGATCCGCCCTTGCCGGCGCCCTGCTTGCCGTACTGCGAGCCGCCGCGCGAACGCATGCGGGCCTTGGCGTGCACATGCTCGGCCGGAACATCCAGGATGCGCGGTGCGATGGCCAAGATGTCGAGCATGCGGGTCTGGGCCAGTGCGGGGTCGATGGTCTTGGGCGCGGCGTATTCGGCGATGACGAGCCAGCGGCCCGGCGTCTGCGGACAGCCCTCGTACAGGTCGATGGCGGCGGAGTAATCGGGCAGGTCGGCATCGTAGACGCGGTAGCAGCTCACGCCCTCGCGCTTGGCCCACTTGCGGCGCAGACGGGCATTCTTGCGCAGGCGGTTGGCGAACTGCTCCGACTCGGGGATGAGCACGGGCAGCGGCTTGCCGTCGCCCAGGTCGAGTGTGGCGGCAGGTTCGGGCATGGGGGTGTTGGCGGCTTCGTCTTGAGCGTCTGCGGTCTGCTCCTCGGCATCTGCGCTGGTCGAAGCCTCAAACGCTGCGGCGGCGTGGTCGAGCGAGGGCCAGACTTCGACGGTCGCCTCCTCGTTGTTGGGCATGACGGCAATCGAGCGCTCGGGCTCGGCGTGGAGCGCGCGGGCCAGCAATCCGTCGCGGGTGAGCGCGGCGACCGGCGCCGAAGTGAGCTCGGGCGCGCGGCGCAGCTCGCCGACCAGCGTCATGGCGTCGTGCATGAGCGAAAGCGGTGTCTCGGTCGTATCCGCGACTACGGCGGCGCCGGCGACAGTGCCTGCGTGGTCCAGTACGGTTGCGGACTTGGCGGCGCAAAAATCGACAAAGCGCTTGTAGCCGGCACACTTGACCATGCGCTCGGCGGTCTTGCGGGCGGCGGGGTCAATGTCCACGGCGACGATGCACGCCTGGCGCTCACGCGCCGCGGTCTCGCGCTCGCGTGCCTCGGCAAGCAAATGCTCCCACAGAGCGGCGTCGTGCAGCTGCCAGCCCTCAAAGCCCCAGCGCTCGCGTGCGGCGCCCGGGGCGCGGTCGGTCAGAATGTTCACGGCCTCCAACAGCAGGCCGCCGCCGGCGCACGAGGCGTCGACCAGCGTGGGCAGGGCTTCGTTCTCGTAATCGTCGGCCGTTAGCTCGCGCTCGCACAGTGCGGTCCAGCCGACCTGCGCCAGCACCAGGGCGGCGTAGTCGGGGCGCAGCACGTGCGCGCCCTCGCCGGCGCGGGTCGCGGCGGGTGGCAGGCGCTTGAATAACGGGTCGCCCGAAAGGTCCAGGCTGATGCTCGCACGGCGCTGACGCAGCGAAAGCAGCAGGTGAACGTCGGGATCGGCGGCGTCGACATCGGCGCGACGGCCCGTGGTCTCGGCCAGGCGGTCGCACAATGCGTCCTTGGCGCGCAGGGCCGAGAAACGCGTGTTGCGCAGCTGCTCGGTCACGCCGCGGGCTGTGATGGCGATGGTGGCGCCGGGGCGGACGATGCTCTCCCAGGCGATGTCGTAAACGCTATCGTACAGTTCATCGGTATCTTGCGCCTCAAAGCGCCCAAGCACCACGAACACGCGGCTGGCCAGGCGCGACCACAGGCACGCGCGATAGCCCTGCTCAAGCTCGCCCTCAAACGTAGCGCGGCCCTTCAGGCAGCGGACATGCGAAAGCCCGAGGCGTTTAAGCTCATCGGCGAGTGCGGACTCAAAGCCCTCGGGGCAGCTTGCGTAAAATTCCATGGGTGACCTCTCTGGTTGCGTCGCTCCATTATATGATGGATGCTTCGTTTGCCATCGCCCTCGAAAGGAACCCATATGATTGATGCGTGCCCCTTGATTTCCATTTTCATTGCAACAGCCTCAGGACTCGGGGCCTCGCACAGGCTCCCGCCGCCTTACAGAACTGAAAGCTGGGCGTAGGGCAAATCCATGGCACGTGACCTGCGATTGCTCGACCATAGATGGCGTAATCGAGGCTAAGGGAGGGCATCATGCGCAAGGCAAACGAGAGCTGGTTCTGGCACGCGAACGACATGGCGGTGGCGGGCGACATGAACCTCGTGGTCCGCGTCCTGTGGGTCGCGCTCATCGTAGGCATCGGCGTCGCGACGATGGCCACGCTCTGGATCGTCACGAGGTAGCGCGCCACGAATGGATGACGAGGCGCGCGGCGAATGCCACGCTGGCGGAACCCTAGCCTCGCTGCTGGACAATCTGTTCGATGAGCTTCGCGACGGAGTCCTCGGCTGCGTCCCCGATCAGGTGATGGGCCGCGGCCTTCGCCTCTGGCATCGCGCCCGCGACTGCGTAGGAGTTCGGCACCTTTTCGAGGAGCGTCACGTCGTTTTCCGAGTCTCCGATAAAAGCGACCTCGTCCAGCGTGACCCCAAGGCTGCCGAGAAGCGCGTCGAGTCCGTTTACCTTGCTCCAGCCAGCTGGAACAACATCGAGGAAGAATGGGACGGGCGAGGGGAAATCAAGCTCCGGGCAGGCTTCCTTGCATCGACTCCGAACGACTTCCGTCGGGGCGGAGCTGACGTTGACGAAGATGCCGGCGGTGATGACGTCACGGTTCGTGGGCACGTCTCCGAGCGCCATGTCTCTTCCGGAGTCCTTAACGATTTCTAGGGCGAATTCGTCGCCAGGCTCGACGGCGCAGAGGAACTGCTCGCAGCGCATGCCTGTCTTATCGACATCGGCGACTAGCCAGAGTGACGTCCCCGCGTAGGGGCGTACGGCGCTATCGAGCTTGACGAGGGCCTCCGTCGAGAGCGTCTTTTTGAATACGAGTTCGCCGCTGGAGAAGACCTTCTTTCCGTTGGCCATGATGCCGGTCGAGAAACAGCGCGCGTCGCCGTCAAAGGCATCGGCCAGGTCGGCGTAGTCGCGGCCGCTTGCGGGGCCGAACGCGATGCCCGCATCAAGCGCCGAAAGAATTGCGCTGTGCGTGCGCTCCGATACGACCCTTGAGCCAAACGGCAGCAGGGTCCCGTCCATGTCTGCGAGGATGAGCTTTATCAAGGGGTCCTCCCGTTTCGGTCTGGGCGTCGGTGCGCCGGTGTGCCGGTGTGCGTCGTCCTAGCTGTATTGCCTGTCTCCCAAGAGATTCTTCGAGATGATCCTGTTAAACTCTACCGGGTCATCCCAGCAAGAGGTCAGGAAGAGGAACAGCAGCTCGATGACGAAGTTGATCGAGCTGTGCGAGAAGGCGACCTCGGTTCCGGTGATGGCCTGATCTCGCGAGATGGCTCGGATGATATACGTGGCACGCTTCGCGAGCGGCGTATCCGGGTTGTCTGTGATCATGATGATGGGGGTGTTCGAATCCTCGGCAGAGTCGAATATGTTGACGAGGCGCTTCGAGTATCCGGACGTCGAAATGACGAGCAGGATGTCATTCTCCTTGAGGCTGGTTGCGGCGGAGACCATGGCATCGGTGGTGCTGGGGCAAAACGCCCTGACTCCAACCTGTGAGAGCTTGAACGCCGCGTTTACGCCCATGCTAATCGAGTTGCCGACGCCCGCAATCAGGACGAGGTTGGCGTTGTGGAGCAGATTGACGACTGCCGAAAAGTCATCGGAGTCAATGAGCGAGGCGGTTTGGGAGAGCTCCTTGACCTTGTGAGACAGGACGTACTTAATGGAGCCCTCGACGTCGTCCAGAGTAACCTTGCCGCCCGTGGCCTTTTCCTCGCCGGAGGCCCTGCTGATGGATATGCCGAGCGCCAGACGCATGTCCGAATAGGTTCGGTAGTCAAGCGTCCTTGCGAACCTCGAAACAGACGCCGGTGACGTACCGGTTTCTGCGGCGAGTTCGCGGACGGTCATCGTTGCGACGTCCGACGGGTGGTCGAGCACATACGTTGCGATTGCCTTCTCCGAGGGGGATAGGCTGCTCATGACCGCGCAGATGTGGCTGAGCACATCTCCTGTCTTATCCATGGTTACTCCTTGGCCCTAGTTTGCTTTGTATCTTAGGTCAAGAGAGGTGAAAATAAAGCAAAATGTTTCATAAGCGGTGAAATAGCGTTTCACCGCTGATTTCCTACCGTTCACGGTAAATCGGTGCTTCCCCGGCGCAATCTCATCTTGAGCTGCTATCTTATGAGCCGTGAAACAACGGCACGAAAACGATGAAACAACAGAACATTGTTCCAACGCCTCACAACTTCGTTTCACGCTAGATGGCGAATCACTTCGAAGCCCAGACAGGCACCCGGCGAGCAAGAAGGGAGAAGCACGATGCACAACGCCAGGACAAACGCAAGCATGACTTCGCTGTTCTTCGCGAACGTCCTCTACTGGGTCTGCGCGGGCGTGTACTCGCCGTTCCTCTCCGCTCACTACACGAGCCTCGGCCTCAGCGCAGCCCAGACCGGCATCCTCCTCGCGGCGACCCCGGTGTGTGCGCTCGCCATCCAGCCGCTCTGGTCGACGATCGCCGACAAGCTCGGGCGCCGCCGCGCAGTCATCGTGATCCTCTGCCTTGCGGCGGCGGTACTCGCTCCGCTGTATTACCTGGCGTCGACGTTCGTCCCGGTCCTTCTCGTAACCTTTGCGTTCTCGGCGTTTTTCTCGGGGCTTCTGCCCCTGAGCGACTCCCTCGTCATCGAGCTCGCGGATCGCTCTGGCCTGGACTTTTCTCGCATTCGCATGGGTGGCACTATCGGCTATGCCATCGTCGTCCTGATCGTCGGTCGGCTGCTCGACATGGCTCCTCAAATCCAGTTCGCGGTGGTCTCTGCCACGCTGGTGGTCTTCGCGGCTCACATGTGGCGCCTCCCTGAGGCGGGAATTCGCGCCAATGCCGCGGACGACCCCAAGGTCTCCCACGGAAAGGGCCTCCTCTCGCTGTTCACCAGCAATGAGATCGCCTTCGTCTTGGTCTTCGCCTTCATCAGTTCGGCCGCGATTGGCTTCATCGGGGCGTTCTTGGGCCGCTACGCGGTCGAGCTTGGCGAGGGTCAGAACCTCGTGGGCGTCCTGAGTGCGGTCTCCGCTGCGAGCGAGATCCCCATCCTGCTCGTTTCCTCCAAGCTGGTCAGGCGCTTCGGCGAGATGAACCTCCTGATCTTTTCCTGCTTCATGGCGGCGCTCAGGCTCGTGCTCGTGGGCACCGGCATCGTCCCGGTCATGATCTGCGGCCAGCTGCTGCAGAGCGTGAGTTACATGACCGTCTACTACTCCTGCGTTACCTACATTGCCAACCACACTTACGAGGATTGTCGCGCTCGAGGTCAGAGCGCCTTCGCGATGGTTCAGAGCGGTCTGTCCGTCGTGGTTGCGAACCTGTTTGGCGGTTGGGCGTGCGACGCGCTCGGCACGCACGCGGGTTTTCTGGCCTTCGCCCTCGCTTCAACGATTGCTGCGGTCGTTGCTCTTGTTGCGTACGTACTGTGGCGTCGAAGCGCAGCGCCACAGCCTGAGGGCCAGTCGGCCGCATAGGCTCCACCGCGTTTTGCAAGCGCCTGCCTGCCTCGTGCTTCTCTTCGTGTTCAACCAGCTGACGAGCTGAGAACTGTCCAATCCAATGGTTATCCAAGTGAAAGGAAGACAAAGATGTCTCTCATCAAGGTCAACGAGCTTCTTCAACATGCGACCGAGCACCACTATGGCGTGCCCGCGATCAACGTCATCAACACGGAGACCATCCGTTATGCGATCCAGGCCGCCGAGGATGAGCACATGCCTATCATCATCCAGTACTGGCCCGGCTTCGAGGACCACTGTGCCCTCGACATCATCGCCTTCGCCGCCCGCTATTACGCCGAGCGCGCGAGCGTGCCCGTCGCCGTCCACCAGGATCACTCCGCTGGTTACGAGATCGCCGTCAAGGGCGTCAAGGCCGGTTTCCCCTCCGTCATGGTCGACGGCTCCTCGCTTCCCTATGAGGAGAACTTCCAGCTCACGAAGGACGTCGTCCAGGTCGCCAAGATCTTCGACGTTGACATCGAGGCCGAGCTCGGCCACGTCGGCAACGGCTCCGACGCCAACGACTTCGTGAACAGCGACCACTATACCGACCCGAACCTCGCCGAGGAGTTCGTCGAGGGCACCGGATGTGGTTCGCTCGCCATCGCCGTCGGCAACGCCCACGGTCCCTACGTCAAGGTCCCGAACCTCGACATGGAGCGCATCAAGGCCTGCAGGGAGGCCGTCAGCGTTCCCCTCGTCATGCACGGATGCTCCGACATCCCCGACGAGCAGCTCCAGGAGGCCGTGAACCTCGGCATGAGCAAGTTCAACATCGCCACGGAGTACTTCCGCTCCATGTACCGCGCTTTCGAGAAGGACATCAACTCCGGCAAGAACGACGGCAACGGCGTTGGCCTCCTGATGGACGCCGCCCCCGACATGCGCGCGTTCGTTGCCAGCAAGATCCAGCTTCTGAACCCCAACCACTATTCGCTCTAGGAGAGACTCGATGAAGAAGGTTCTTGTCGCGTCGCACGGCCACCTCGCAAGCGGAATCAGGAGCTCGATCGAGATCCTGACCGGCATGGCGGACATGGTGGAAGCAGTTGACTGCTACGTGGACGACTCCGATTTCACCCCTCGCATCCAGGCTTTTATTGACTCGGTGGGCCCTGAGGACGAGGCCATCATCTTCACCGACATCTACGGTGGCTCCGTCTTTCAGAAGGTCGTCCTCATGGAGCCGGAGAAGCGCGGGATCGTCCATGCCACCGGTATGAACCTCGGCCTCGTGATCGAGGCACT
The DNA here is from genome assembly GCA_902493145.1 of uncultured Collinsella sp. Taxonomy (GTDB): domain Bacteria; phylum Actinomycetota; class Coriobacteriia; order Coriobacteriales; family Coriobacteriaceae; genus Collinsella. The sequence continues at coordinate 33,093 of CABUOA010000014.1, forward strand.
CCTCGGCGCCGAGCCGGTCACAGCAGATTCGATCAAGCAGAGCGTCGAGCTGGCGAGGGCGACGATGCAGGTCGTCGAGCCTCCGAGCAAGGCCGCGGACAACGAGGGGTCCGACGGAGACTTCTTCGATTAGAGAGCACTAATAAGTAAGGAGAGGAAACAATGATTGTTCAGGTTCGAGTCGATGACCGTCTGATTCACGGGCAGGTCGCCCTGGTGTGGACCAAGGAGCTCAACACCACCAGGATCATCGTCGCCAACAAGCACGCCGTGGAGAGCGATGCCCTTCGCATGACGCTTTCCATGGGTACGCCGGCGGGCCAGAAGCTCCTCGTCAAGGATGTTCCGGATGCTTGCCGCATCGCGAACGATCCGCGTGCGGACTCCATGCGCATCTTCGCGCTCACCAACTGCGTGCGTGACGTGCTTGAGCTCGTTAAAGGCGCACCGGGCAAGATCGAGGGCGTGAACGTTGCCAATGTCGGCCGCTTCGACAAGTCCGATCCGGATAGCAAGGTCGCCCTCAACTCCACGATCATGCTCAACCCGGGTGAGCTCGAGGCCGCGAAGGAGCTTTGCGAGCAGGGTATTCCGGTTTTCCATCAGCTTATCCCGTCCAATCCCAAGACTCCTCTCAAGAGTCTGATCGAGGCGGCGGAGAAATAAGGGGATTTGGCCAGGCGGTCAAATGAAATGAGAGAAAGGAAGTCAAATGATTGGGTTAGCAGTAATGGCCTGGTTGACCGTGCTGATTTGCTACGGCGGCAACTGGGTTCTCGGTCAGTGTATGATCGAGCGTCCTCTCGTGGTCGGCCTCGTTGCGGGCCTTCTGATGGGCGACGTCAAGACCGGTGTCATCATCGGTGCCTCTCTCGAGGCAATCTTCATGGGCGCGGTTAACATCGGTGGCGCCATCTCCGCCGAGCCCGTTACCGCGACCGCCCTCGCCGTCGCCTTCACCGTTGGCGCCGGCATCGACCAAGGCGCCGCCATCACGCTGGCCGTTCCCGTTGGCGTCGTCACCGCGTTCCTCTCGATCTTCATGAACAACGTGTTCCTCGCGTTCTTCGCCGCCACCTTTGACAAGATGGCCGCCGAGGGCAACGAGAAGGGCCTCGCGCTTCAGCACTTCGTTCTCTGGTTCGTTAAGTACGCCGCCTTTGGCCTCATCGCCTTCCTCGGCGTTTACCTTGGCGCTGAGCCCGTTGCCGCTATCGTCAACCAGATTCCGGCCAATGTCATGAGCGGCCTCAACGCCGTGGGCGCCCTCCTGCCCGCCGTTGGTATGGCGCTCCTGCTCCAGATGCTGTGGAGCACCGAGCTCAGCATCTACTTCTTCCTGGGCTTCACGCTCTACCAGTACCTCGGCCTCCCGATGATCGCCATCGCGGTTCTCGGCGTCATCATCGCGGTTGCCTCCGCCCTCCGCGACAAGGAGATTTTCGATCTCACCAAGAAGGGCTTGGCCACCCAGGCCGTTTCCAACGACTCTGTAACCAGCGACGAGGAGGATTTCTTCGCATGAGCAACCTGACCAAGAATGTGAGCCCTGAAGACAAGAAGATGCTCAACAGCATTTTCCTGCGCTCCTTCTCCGTGTTCGCCTCCTGCGCCGGCGGTTCCGTCAAGGCTGGCGCCGACGGCTGGCTGTACTCCGTCTAGCCCGCGCTTAACCGCTACTACGCCGATGACCCCGAGGCCCGTGCCGAAGCCATGAAGCGTCACACGACTTGGTACAACATTACCCAGAACGTCGGCACGTTCGCCATGGGCCTCGTCGCCTCCATGGAGAGGGAGAACTCGCAGCACGAAGACTTCGACACCGAGTCCATCGACGGCATCAAGGTTTCCCTGATGGGCCCGATGTCCGGCATCGGTGACGCAATCTTCTGGGGCGTCCTGCGTGTCATCGCTGCCGGCATTGGCATCAACCTCGCCATGAGCGGCTCGCCCCTCGGCGCGATCATGTTCCTGCTGATCTACAACATCCCGTCGATCCTCTGCCGATACTTCATGACCTACCTCGGCTTCAGCATGGGCACCAACTTCATCTCCGAGATGTACGAGGGTGGTCTCATGAAGCTCATCACCAAGGCGACCTCCACGGTTGGCCTCGTGATGATCGGTGCCATGACTGCGGCGAACGTCCAATTCAACACGATCCTGTCCATTCCGGTTCAGGACTCTGACCCCGTCATGATCCAGACCTACCTCGACTCGATCTTCAAGGGCATCGTGCCCCTGGGGCTTACGCTCGTCGCCCTCTGGCTCCTGCGCAAGAAGAACGTGAACGTCAACATCATCCTGGTTGGCATCATGATTCTGGCGCTCGTCCTCGGCCTCGTGGGCATCGTGTAGGGCGGCTTCCGGATCATTCGAAGCTTGTTTAAGACAATTCCCGGCGGCACGCGATCGAGGACATTCGACGCGTGCCGCCCCATTAGAAGGAGAGAACATGCGCTACACGCACCTCAAGAATTCCGATGTCGACGTCTCCCAGCTCGCTGTGGGCACCTGGGCGATCGGCGGCGACTCCTTTGGTGAGAACGATGACGCCGCCAGCATGTCCGCCATCCGCACCATGCTCGATCACGGCGTCAACCTCATCGACACCGCGCCGTGCTATGGCAACGGCACGTCCGAGAAGGTCGTCGGCAACGCGCTCAGGGGCGTCGACAGAGAGAGCTACCTGCTCTCGACCAAGGTTGGCCTGATCACCAGCGCCGCCGGCTATGACCGCGACTCCTCGTTCAAGAACATCATGAGGGAGGTCGAGAGCTCGCTGCGTAACCTCCGCACCGACTACATCGACTTCTACTTCGTGCACTGGCCCGACGCTAAGACTCCGTTCTCCGAGACGATGTGCGCCCTCCAGCTCCTCAAGGAGCAGGGCAAGATTCGCCACATCGGCGTCTCCAACTTCACGACCGAGATGATCGAGGAGTGCGAGAAGGTCGCTCAGATTGACGTCCAGCAGCCGCCCTACTCTATGGTTGACCGCTCCTCCGAGGACCTCATCAAGTGGGGCTACGAGCGTGGCATCGACTCCTTCACCTATGGCTCCCTTGGCGCGGGCATCCTGTCGGGCAAGTTCCGCGAGCTGACGAAGTTCGAGGAAGGCGACGTCCGCGGTGGCTTCTACGACTACTTCCGGGAGCCCAAGTTCTCGCGCGTCCAGGAGCTGCTCAAGGTCATGGACGAGATCGCCGAGGCCCACGACAAACCCGTGGCGCAGGTTGCCGTGAACTGGAGCACCCAGAAGGAGTACGTGGGCACCGCTCTCGTGGGCGTGCGCACGGACGCCCACGCGATTCAGAACTGCGAGACGTTCGAGTGGGAGCTTTCCGCCGACGAGATGGCCAAGCTCGACGCCAGGCTCGACGAGCTGAAGATCGGCTAGCCATGAGCGCCGAGGATAGGAAGTACCCCACTTCCGAGCTTGAGGTGCTTGAGAGTGGCGCGAGGGAGGTTGTCGAGCCTAACGGCCTGAGGCTGATGCTGAAGCCCGTGCCGGGTGACGACCGCGAGCACGTGCTCGATCCGCGCGTCTATGCTCGTGCGCACGCGAAGCTCGCTGCGGCTCCTGCGGCGGGGTCGGCGCCGGCCGGACCGGTGGACGTGATCGCGTGGCGCTCCGCTCCCAACAAGGAGACCCATGTCGTGAGGGGTTCGAACGTCGCCAAGAAGACCGTCGTCATGAACTTTGGCGACAGGGGCATTCCCCTGCACGTCTTCACGCCCGAGGGCCACGAAAGCGGCTCCGCCGCGCTCGTGTTCATCCACGGCGGCGGCTTCATGGTGGGCAACATTGGCCAGTACGAGAACTGCCTGCGCGACATCGCGGAGCGAACGGGCTGCGTCGCGATCTACCCGGAGTACCGCCTGTCTCCCGAGACGATGTTCCCCGGTGGTGTCGAGGACTGCGTGAAGACGCTCGACTGGCTTGTCGAGCATGCGGATGAGCTGGGTGTCGACGCGACGCGGGTCGCCGTGGCTGGCGACTCCGCGGGCGGAAGCCTGACCAACGCCGTCGTCCTCGACGGGTCCCATGCGGACAGGATCAAGCTCGTGGCCGAGCTGTATCCGCTCGTCGACGGCGGCCCTGTTCCGGAGGAATGGTCCTATGACCTCTATGAGATTGTGAACGACCAGAGGGCCGAGGCCCTGAGCAGGGTGGATCGCATCCGCAACGCCAACGACGACCTGCCAATGATGTATACCAACGGCAATGCGGAGGAGATGCTCGACCCGAGGGTGTCTGCCCTGTTCGCGGAGGACGTGAGCGCGTTCCCCCGCACGGTCATCATCTCTTCCGAGTATGACTACCTGCGCTATCAGGACGAGCTGTTTGCGAAGAGGCTGCAGGATGCGGGCGTTGACGTCACCGCGATTCGCTATCGCGGCTGCGACCACGGCTTCTTCGAGATGTACGGCGTGATGCCTCAGGCTGAGGACGTCTGCCGCGTCATCTCCGAGGAGCTTGCGAAGATCTAGGGGCTCGTCGCGGCGGCCTCCTGGACGAGTGAAGGTCCGGCGGGATGCTAGGTGCGTCCCGCCGGACCTTTGCGTTGACGGGCGCGTGCCGCTTGCCGGAGGGCGTGTGTGGGGTTCGCTTCGGCGGTGCCGGTTTGATCGGGAGATGCGTTTACCGCCGCTCTTCCAAGCGAGCCCAGCAAACAAATCGCGAGCTGAACCCCAAAGGTATCGACAAGGGCGTGGGCGTGGCGCGGGCACTGGAGTATCTGGGTCGCCCTGGCAACGAACGCACCTTTGGCTTTGGCGATTCGGGCAACGACCTGGGCATGCTCGCCGCCGTCGAGACGGCTGTTGCCATGGGCAACGCCATGCCCGAGGTCAAGGCGGTCGCCGACTACGTGACCGACGATGTCGCGAACGACGGCACCGTCACAGCCATGCGCCACTTCGGGTTGATCTAAAAATCCGCCGTTCTGGCGTTTTCGCCCCGCGACTCATCGGATTTACATGCTCAATCGATTTATCAATTCAAACACTGAGGTGTTTATACCGTTCGCCGAGAAGATAAAAAACCGCAGGTCACGCCTTGATAAACGTAGGTAAAGTGTTTAGCAGCTTAACGCCCATATGCAAACGAAAGGAATCAGACAGATGGCAATCAAGGTGTTCGCTGACGGTGCAAACCTCGAAGGCATGCTCGACATGTACGAGAACGGCAACGTTCAGGGTTTCACGACCAACCCGTCCCTTATGAAGAAGGGCGGCGTGACGGATTACCGTGCGTTTGCCAAGGAGGTCCTGGCCCACATCACCGATGTGTCCGTGTCGTTTGAGGTCTTTGCCGACGACGTCGAGACCATGGAGGTCGAGGCCCGCGAGATCGCTACCTGGGCCGAGAACGTCTACGTCAAGATTCCGTGCGTGACTACCAAGGGCGAGTCCACCGCCGAGCTGGTGCGCAAGCTTTCCGCCGACGGCATCAAGGTCAACGTCACCACCATCTTTACGCCTGCGCAGGTCGATGAGATGGTCGAGGCCGTTGACGCCGAGACGCCGTCCATCATCTCGCTCTTTGCCGGCCGTATCGCCGACACCGGCGTCGATCCTATTCCGTTTATGACGGAGTCGGTCAAGAAGGCCGCCGTCAAGCCCAACTGCGAGGTCCTGTGGGCGTCCACGCGTGAGCTCATTAACATTTACCAGGCGGAGGCCTGCGGTTGCCAGATCATTACGGTGCCCAACAGCATCCTGGCCAAGCGCAAGAACATCGGCCGTGACCCGTACGAGGTTTCGCTCGACACCGTGCGCGGTTTTGCCAAGGATATCGCCGCTCTGGGCTTCCATATTCTGCCGTAAGCAAAGGTACCCCCTCCGGCGACGTGCAAAATCGCGAATATTCAGCACGGTAAAGGTATTTATCGGCTTTTACCAGTTGGCTGAAGCACAGAACGACCCCCGTTTTGGCTCTAAAAACGCCAAAACGGGGGTCGTATTTGTTTTCACGGCGCTCTGAGGCGCCCCTGAGCTATCGGGAGACGCTGAATATTCGCGATTTTGCACGCCGCCGGAGGGGGTACCCTTGCTTTGGCGGTTTACTTTCCCTGCACCATGGTGAGCGAGATCTTCTTGCGGTCGCGATCGACCTTTTCGACCCACACCTTGACCGTGTCGCCGACGCGGACCACGTCACTCGGGTGCTTGACGAAGCGGTTGGCAAGCTTGGAGATGTGCACGAGGCCGTCCTGGTGCACGCCCACGTCGACGAAGGCACCAAAGTCGACGACGTTGCGCACCGTGCCCCTGAGTTCCATGCCGGGTTCCAAGTCGTCGATGGAAAGCGCCGAGCGGCTAAAGACCACCTCGGGCGCGTCGTCGCGCGGGTCGCGGCCGGGCTTCTTGAGCTCGTTGACAATGTCGATGAGCGTCAGGGTGCCGCAGTCCAGGTCGCTTGCCAGCGCCGAGATGCTGCCCAGGCGTCGCTCGATGTCGGGCACGCCGCCGCGGCTGAGCTCGCTTGCTGCCACGCCGGCACGCTCCAGGACGGTCGTGGCCACCTCGTAGCTCTCGGGGTGGACGCTCGTCGCGTCGAGCGGATTCTTGCCGCCACTGATGCGCAAAAAGCCCGCGGCGTTGAGATATGCCTTGGGTCCCAGTTTGGGCACCTTTTTAAGCTGGCGGCGATCGGTAAAGGCGCCGTTTTCCTCGCGGTATGCCACGATGTTCTTGGCCACGCTCGGTGTAATGCCCGATACGTAGCCCAGCAGGCTCGCGCTCGCGGTGTTCACGTCGACGCCCACGCGGTTGACGACGTCCTCCACTACATGGCCCAGGGTGCGAGAAAGCTCGGCCTGGTCAAGGTCGTGCTGGTACTGGCCCACGCCGATGGACTGGGGCGGAATCTTGACGAGCTCTGCCAGCGGATCTTGCAGGCGGCGGCCCAGGCTCATGGCGCCGCGCACGGTGACGTCCAGGTCCGGGTGCTCCTGGCTGGCGAGCTCGGAGGCGGAGTATACCGATGCGCCGGCCTCGTTGACGATGGTGTAGCGCAACCCGGGCGCCTGCTCGGCGATGAACTCCGAGACGACTTCCTCGGTCTCGCGGCTGGCGGTGCCGTTGCCGATGACGATGGTGTTGACGCCGTCCTTTTTGACGAGGCGGGCGAGCTCGCGCTTGGTGCCGGCGACGTCGTGGCGCGGCTTGGTGGGGTAGACTACGCCGTGGTCGAGCAGCTTGCCGGTCTCGTCCATGACGGCGACCTTGCAGCCGGTGCGGTAGCCCGGGTCGAGTGCGAGCACGCGGGCGCCGCGCACGGGGCGTGCCGAGAGCAGGCCCTCGAGATTCTTGGCAAAGACGTTGATGGCCTCGGTTTGGGCACGAACGGTGAGCTTGGCGCGGGCCTCGCGCTCCAGCGAGGGGGCCATGAGGCGCTTGTAGCCGTCGGCGATGGCGGCATCGAAGATGGGGGCGAAGACGCCCTGGCGTCGGGGCCAACGGCTGCCGAGACGCGCCGTGGCAGCAGCGCCATCGACGTTCACGCGCACGCGGAGCTTGCCCTCGCGCTCGCCGCGGTCGATGGCCAGCACACGGTGGTTGGGAATACGGCGCAGGGGCTCGTCATAGCTGTAGTAGGGCTCGTAGGGGGTCTTCTCGGCGGGGTCGGTTGCCTCGACGACGATGTCGGCGGTGTTTTGCGTAAAGGCGCGCAGATCGGCGACGTTCTCGGGGTCCTCGGCCACCGTTTCGGCCACGATGTCGGCGGCACCGGCGAGCGCCTTCTCGGGTGTGTCGAAGCCGGCCTCCTCGTTGACATATGCTGCGGCGGCGTCGAGCGCGCTGCCCTTGGCCGAGGCCTGCATGATGATCATATTGGCGAGCGGCTCCAGGCCTGCCTCGCGGGCCTTCTGCGCGCGGGTCATGCGCTTTTTGCGGTAGGGCTTGTAGAGGTCCTCGACGCGTTGGAGCTGCGTGGCCTCGCGAATCTGCTGCTCGAGCTCGGGCGTGAGCTTGCCCTGGGCGTCGATGAGCAGAATGACGTCCTCTTTGCGCTGCTCAAGATTGCGCAGGTAAGACAGTCGCTCGTCGAGTGCGCGCAGGGCGACGTCGTCCATGCCACCCGTTGCTTCCTTGCGGTAGCGCGAAATAAAGGGGATGGTGTTGCCCTCGTCGATGAGCTTGACGGCCGCCTCGATGTTGGCGGCCTTAAGGTTGAGCTCGCGGGCGAGCTGGGCGATAAGATCCATGGGACTCCTTGCGTTTAGGGTGCGTTTGCGGCACAGGGCTACCAAGGATACCACCCGTCCCAAAAGGCTGTTTTGGGGCCGCGCCACGAAAACGGCCTATCTACTACGTTTTACCCGTAGGGGCTGACCATACCTGGGTTTTCCGAAAGTCGGCAAGCCGTTTACCTGCGGTTTTTATCTCGCGAAATTCGGCATGCTTGAGGGTGATCGGTTAACGTAGTAGATAGGCCCATTTCGTGACGAACGAACCAAGCTGAGGCGCAAAATAGCCTCGTTCCAGAATAATCGTCGGCAAGGTAGCAAAATGCCCCGCGGGCAGGAGGCTGCTCGCGGGGCAAAGAAGAGGGGCTTGTTGGCGGCGGGCCAAGGCGCTCGGCGGGGAGTTTGCCGCGACCCGCTCTTAAGGCGTTACAGCTCGACGAGCTGGCCGGTCTCGGCGGCCTCCTTGATGGCGTTGAGAAGCGTGAGCGTCTTGACGTTATCGGCGGGGGTCACGACGGGCTCGACCTCGCGGCGGACAACCTTCACAAAGTGCTTGAGCTGCATCTTGTGCGGCAGTGCCGGGTCGACGGCCGGAATCTCCATCTGCAGCGGCTTGTGCCAGTTAGAGGCGCCGTCGTAGGAGAACTGGTGCAGGCGGGGCAGCGAAAGGGCGCCCTTGGTGCCGCCGATAAAGTAGGCGTCGGCGTCGAAGGGGCGGTACTGCGGGTCCTCGCGAGCGGTCGCCTCCCAGTTCCAGGGGCTGGCGGTGGCGTCAGAGATGGTCATGCTCGCGAGCGCGCCGTCGGCAAAACGGACGTTGACCACGGCGGAGTCCTCGGTCTCAAAACCGCGGGCGGCGCTGGACTGCATACCCTGGACGGCAACGGGCTCGCCCAGCAGGTAGCGGAGCAGGTCGACGTCGTGCACCAGGTTGACTAGGATCGGGCCGGCACCCTTCTTGCGGCGCCACTCGACATCGAAATACTCGTCATTCTTATAGATCATGTAGTGGAAGCTCGACACGGTGAGCTTGCCCAGCTCGCCGGACTCGATGATTTCCTTGGCCTTGTTGACGAAGGGGTTGTGGCGACGGTGCTGACCCACGAGCACGGGCACGCCGGCGGTCTCGGCCTCGGCGGCGAAGGCCTGGGCATCCTCGAGATCGTTGGAGATCGGCTTTTCGACCAGCGGCACGATGTTGCGCTTTACGGCCTCGCGGGCAACGCCCAGGTGCAGGTCGTTGGGGGTGGCGATGATGACGGCCTCGGGCTTGACCTCGTCCATCATCTGGGCGGGATCGGTGTAAAACGGCACGCCGGCGGCCTCGGCCGTGGCGCGGGCGCCCTCAAAGGCGTCGGCGATGGCGACGAGCTCGGCCTCGGGCTCCTCGGTGACAAAGCGGATGTGGTTGCGGCCCATGGCGCCGGCGCCGATAACGGCAATGCGGACGGGGTTGAGCTCAGACATTTCGACTCCTTAATACTGGTGACCGGTGGGATGCGACAAAGGGGCTGTCCCTTCGTCGCATCGGTAAAACTAGGCGGACTTCTTCTTGCTGTCGGAGACCATCATGTAGACGGTGAGCACGACGGCGATGGCGGCGATCACAATGGCGCCGTAGAAGGACTGCTGGTAGGCGGCGCTGCCGGCCTCGGCGTGATACAGCACGGCGGTGATGGGCTGGCTGATCCAGGTGGAAGCGGCATAGCCCAAAAACATGATGCCGTAGTTGACGCCGATGTTGCTGGTGCCAAAGGCGCCACCGGTGAGCGGCGGGTAGATGACGAGCAGGGCGCCAAAGCTAAAACCGAGCAGGGCGAGCGCCACAAAGAACATGCTCTGCGTAAAGCTCATCGACATGATGACGAGTGCGACGATGGTGACGACAAGGCTGATGAGCAGCGACTTATAGGCGCCGAGCTTGTCGATGATCTGGCCAAAGGACAGACGACCGACCAGGTTGGCGCAGGTGTTGACGGAGACGACCACACCGCCGAGGGCGACGGCCGCGGCGCTCGTGGGGTCGGCGAAGAGCTGGACGGCGGCGATGGAGGCAACCTTGCCCACGAGCAGGGTGCCCGCGGTGGCGGCGAAGGCGAAGGTGACGATGAGGACCCAGAAGCGCGGGGTCTTGACCATCTCGCCCGGGGTGAGGTCGCCGAAGGTGCCGGCGTGCGCGCCGCCCTTGGGGGCCTCGAAGCCCTCGGGCAGCCAACCGGCCTCGGGGGCCTTCAAGAACAGGGCGGAGGCGGCGATCATCACAAAGAAGATGACGCCGAGTGCCTTAAGGGCGCCAAAGATACCCAGGCTCGGAATGAGCAGCGAGGCGAGCACCGGGGACAGCACGGCGGGGCCAGCGGTCGAAGCGGCCAGGGTGATGCCGGAGGCGAGACCCTTCTTGTCGATGAACCACTTTTGGCCGGTGGTGAGGGCGGGGTTGTAGCCCAGGCCGTTGCCGATGGCGGCGACGAGCGAGAACCACAGGTAGAACTGCCACGGCTCGGTGACGGTGCCGGACATGAACCAGCCCAGACCGTAGCACACGGCGGCGGCGATCACGACGTTGCGCGGGCCGATCTTATCGGAGATGCGGCCGGCGAAGATGCCCGTCACGGCCATGATGGTCTGAAAGACCGGGAAAGCCCAGGTGAGGGCGCTGGACCACTCGGGGTAGACGGCGAGCAGGTTCTTGCTCACGACGGAATACAGCGCGATGGAGCTGATGAAGAACATGGTGACGCACGCGGCGGAAAGCACGACGGCGCGACCCTTGTTGGAGTTGGTGGAAGCCATTGGACTCTTTCTAATCGATGCGGGGGAGAGGCGGGCGTCACCGCGAGCCTCCCCGTCAGGCTGGTTTACTGGTCAGTCGGCTTTGCGACGCCGGACTCGTCGGACCAAAGCTCAACACCCTTGTTCTTGAGGTAGTTGTCGGCAAAGGCTCGGCGGCCGCCGGGCTTGGCGGTGAGGTCGCCCATCATATTGGAGAAGCCGCCATCGACCTTAATGGCGTCGCCGGTGGTAAAGTCCGAGCGCTTGGATGCCAAGAACATGACGGCGTTGGCGATATCGCTGACCTCGCCGATGCGGCGTGTGGCGATGAGACGGCTGCGGCTCTTCTCGACCTCGGGGTCGGCGTAAAAGCTCGCCGACATGGGGGTCTTGACAAAGCAGGGCTCGACGCAGTTGGAGCGCACGCCGTAGGGGCCCCACTCGGCAGCCAGCATCTTGGACATCATGTTGACGCCCGCCTTGGTGGAGCTGTACACGCCCGAGAACGTCTCGGGGGAGTGGCTGGCAACGGTCGAGATGTGCACCAGGCGACCCTGGCCGGCCTTGATCATCTCGCGACCAAAGCGCTGCGAGGTGATGAAGTAGCCGGTAAGGTTGACGTTGAGGACCTCGTTCCAGTCGCTCAGCGGCAGGTCTTCCATGGCCGCGAAGCGCAGGATGCCGGCGGTGTTGACGAGAACGTCGACGCGGCCGAACTCGGCGATGGTGGCGTCGACGGCGGCCTGGACCTCGTCCTCGTCGGTGGCGTTCATCTTGTAGCCCTCGGCATGGATGCCAAACTCGGCGGCGAGGTCGGCGGCTGCGGCCTTGACCTTCTCCTCGTTCAGATCGAGCAGGACGACGTTGGCGCCGTTGCGGGCGAACTCGCGGCAGATCTCGGCGCCCATACCGCCGAGCGCTCCAGTCACAGCGCAAACATCGCCCTCGAGCTTAAGCCAATTGCTCATAGGAACTTCCCTTCTTGTGCCTCCCGGTGGGTCGCTCCCATTAACCGACCCACGTGGTTTTCGCTGGTTATCGTATGCTTAGCGTTCGTGCAGGTGAATTGCATATTTGTTAGAATGGCGTTAACCGTAGGTTTACACTGTGCATTGAGGTTTGTTCTCAATTGAGCGCGTGACCTGCGAAAATGACCTCCTGCGGTACTGTGGGCCCGCGCGTGCGAAAACGGGAGATTGACGTGTACGATCGACGACTCGAGGCCATATCGGCCGCCGCGGAGCTGGGAAGTTTCTCGCGTGCCGCGGCAAAGCTGCGCGTGTCGACGCCGGCGCTCGTCAAGCAGGTGTCGGGCTTCGAGGCCGAGTTCGGCATCACGCTGTTCGAACGCTCGCACTCGGGCGTCAAAGTGACGCCGGCGGGCGCGCTGCTGGTAGACGATGCGCGCTCGATTATGCGGCAGTCCGAGGACGCGCTGCGCCGTGCCCGACGCGCGGCGGGCGATGGCGGTGCCGTGCGCCTGGGCGTGTCGATGATGTGCCCGGGGCGCCAGACGCTGTCGATGTGGCCGAGTGTGCACGAGTTGGAGCCGTTGCTGCGCTTTGAGATTGTGCCAGTGAGTGACCTCTACGATGAGCGCGAGACCGTCATGCGCAGTCTTGGTCGCGAAGTGGATGTAGTGCAGTCGAGTTTTTCGACCCCGCGCTGGGGCGATGCCTGCCAAAAGCTCCGCATCGTCAACGTGCCGTTTTATATCGACGTTCCGCGCACGAGCCCGCTTGCGCGCAAGACGCGCATCTCGGTTGCCGACCTGGAGGGCATGCGCCTGCGCGTGCTTCGTCACGGCAACGACGCTATGGACAGTCTGCGTATCGATCTTTTGGCCGACGGCGGCGTGGACGTGATCGACGTGGATAGCTTCGACTTTGCGCTCTTTAACGAGGCGGAGGAAAAGGGTGACGCGGTGCTCACCTGCGGAGCTTGGTCAGGCGTACATCCGGCTTTTGTAGGCGTGCCGTTCCTGTGCGGCCGCGAGGTGCCGGTCTTTTTGCACTATCCGCTCGAGCCCACCCTCCAAGTCAAAAAATTCGTCAACGCCATGGCCCAACTCCTCAAGTAGCTCATTTTGGACGGGGCTTTTTTAGCCACTTTTGGCGTCCTACCTGCGCAATGCGAAAAATGCGAAAAATGACTGCAAATCGGTTACGCATGATTTTGCTTTTGCCCTGGGCTGGTTGTAGAATCAAAAAACTTAAACGTACTACTTGTGCAGCTTGCGCGAAAGCCCGGGCTGCGGCTGGGGGGGATGCGCCCGTGCAGGGTCCTTTCGGTCATATTGCGTCGATGCGCCGCACCTTTGTGATGTTGGCAGCGGTCTTATGCGCGTTCGTTATGGTCGGGGGGGGGTTGCCCTCGCGCGCGTACGGTGACGATGGCAACCTTATAACGAACCCAAACTTTCTTAGCCCAGCTACTGGTTGGTCGACGACCTCTCCGACCAAGAAAATCGGCGAGATGTCGAGGGACCTCGACACCCCCACGAAGCTCCTCAACGGTCAGAGAAACCTCAAACAAGCTAACGGTGATCACTTTGCGCTTGCGTGGAATCTTAGGCCACAGGGCGAAAGATATTATTTTGAACCCGGATCAACCTACACCACCTTTTCCACCCAGAGCGGCTCCACGTACGAGTGGGGCCTCAACCATCGCGCCGCAACCGAACACGACGTGCTGATGCTCACGATGGGTCCTCAACAGGAGAATCTGTCGGTTAACAGCGCAGGCCAAGACCAGCTCATGCAGCTGCGGACTTGGCTTAAGGCGCAGGGCAAGATGCCCCAGGGAAATACCGTTGAGCAGTACACCGTTTACAGCGATCCCTTTGCTGCAAATGGCGGCTTTGCTGGTAGCAGCGCCGACGGATCCCACTTCTCGTTTGAGCAGAGCGACGGTCGCATCGCGCTTTCTGTGTGGCTCGTAAGCTCTAACGGACAGGGTTGGTTCTCCTTTGGCACCAACAGTACACACTATTATCGAGCGCTTCCCGAGCAAGACGATGAGTTTGCCTATCAGGCAGTCTATGCCGCAGCGTCCGAAAACACGATGCTTGCACTAACTTGCTACGATTCAAATCTTACGGGGGCAAACAAACAATACCGGGAGTGGTTTGGCAATCTGGTCAACGACGTTCACGTGGAAAAGCAGGGCACGCGCAACATCTATAGCGACTTTGCCAAGGTGTATCAGGAAAACTCGTCCGAGACCATGACAACGCTCACGCGCTATGCGTTCTCGACCTCGAATCTTAAGAACGAGAATACGAACATTGCTAACGGCGGCTTTGAAGAGGATATACATCTAGGGAACCAGGGGCCCAGCAAGTTTACGTTGTGCTCGTCCCATTGGCGTACGACCGAGACAGACCATCGTATAGAGATCGTTGCCCAGAACGACTACTATATCGACCCAGCTGGGCATTCTGTTACGTTTACGCCTTCCGCTGGTGACTATGCAGCCGAGCTCAACGCACACGAGGTGAGTTCGCTCTACCAATATGTGACGACCGAGCCGGGAAAACAGTATGAGTGGGGGCTCGACCACCGCGGCCGCTTGGGTCGAGACGCCATGGCCCTTATCATCGGTCCGCGACAAGAAAACGAGCCGTATAAGGACAATCAAAAGGCACTCGATCAGTACCAGCAAATTATTCAATGGATTCAAATGAGCGTCGATAACTATGTCGGCTTGGATGTGGCCAATTTTTCCCAATCGGGCTGCAGCAAAAAGATCATCCTGTATTCAACCAAGTTTGACAAAGTGGGCGGATTTGCCAATGCGTCCAGCGGAAGCGCGTTCTCATGGACGGCCGATGCGGAGCATACCGAAAAATGGTGCGTATGGATTATGGCGTCCGAAAACGACGCGTGGGCTTCCTACGGTTCCAACGCGCTCGAGCAGAACAAAAAGGTTGACTACGACTATACCTACACCATTCCGGATGGCCAAAACCAGAGCGTCTTTGCTTTTGTGGCCTACAACACGGCCAACGGGAGCAATTCGATCGGTAACTTCCTCGACAATATCTCGTTTAGGGAGTTCTATCGCATCGAGACGTACACGACGCCCAACGGAAGCGGAACGTATTTTTATAACTCCGATACCAAGACCGCCGACTTTACGTATGCCAAAAACTACGTAGGGAAACAGGAAAAGAACTCCTACTTTATGGTTGACGCCAAGCGCGATGACGGGGCAGTCTTTATCGGTGCTTTTGTCAACGGCGAGTTCTATTCCGCGAACGATGCTGAGCATTGGACCATATTGGGCGATGGCACCTATCACTTTAAGGTCGACAAGGTCACAAAGCACTACAAAGTGCACCTCGTGTTTTCCAAGGCAGGCGTTCAATACGATGTGAACGGCGGCAAAGCGTATCACTATACTCCGTCCGATGATTCCACGGGCGATTTCGTGCAGCTTTCTGGTGCTGGAGCGAGCTATACCTCCCATGCTGCCGAAGGACAAAACGACGGCTGGATGTTTATGGGCTGGGAGTATGCGGGCTCGGGAAAAGCCATTCGTTTTAGCGCAGAGCACACGGTGACCCATACGGCTCCCGAGGGCACCACGGATTCCGGCACTCTTACCATTAAGGGCAATAAGGTCAATCCGGATACCGGCGCTGCAGGCGATACGGTAACGGTCGAAAACATTCCCGAGAGCCAAGGTGCGACGTTTGTGGCGCAATGGAAGTATCGTCAGGCCTTTGTTGCTCAGCTTAAAAATGCCGATGGCACGTGGAGCAACGTAACGACGGGCGGCACGGTCAGCTCTAAGCTTAAGGGGGCAAAGGGCTCCATCAATGCGGGGGATGGCTCGGGCAAGGACGCCGACGCGTACGAAAAATCGGGTGTTGCCTACTTTGTGGATGACGGCACGTTTGTGGAGGCGGTGGCCGCTCCCAAGGAGGGCTATCACTTTGAGGGCTGGTATGACCTCTCGAATCCGGACGCCCCGGAGCTGCTGTCGTCTTCACCCACCTATACGTACAACGTAAAAGACCGCCATACGGGATGCGTATACGCACGATTCACCCCGCGCACCTACACACTCAAGGTTTCCAAGAGCGTTACGGGCAATATGGGCGACAAGCGTGCCTACTTTAAGATGACGGTGACCTTTACGGGTCTCAAGGCTGGTCAGACCTACGCCATCGAGTATTCGGATGCGTCTGCCCAGGGCAGCCATGCGCTCGTGGCGCGACCGAATGATCAGGCCGAGACCGTGGATAATAAGACGGCCTTTACGGCCGACGATCAGGGCAAGGCGACCGTGCCGTTTGCCGTCAAGGACGGTCTGACCGTTTCGATTAAGGCACTGGATTACAACGCGACCTATACCGTGGACGAAGACGATTATTCGTCGTTGGGGTACCACGCCGAGCTTACGGGTGCGAGCGGCACCCTCAACGGTCCGCGTGTGACCGTTGCCGTTGAAGCTAAGGCCATCAATTCCCGACAGGTCGCGGTGCCTACGGGTATTACGCGCAACCCCATCTATGCCCTGGCGATTTTGGCCGCCGGCGTGCTGTTGGCTACGGGCATGGTTGCGCTGCGTTTGCATCGCGGCTCCAGGAGGGGCGGGCGCCTATGAGAAGACATGGCGCCAGCAATGCTGGTGATGGGCCAGCCGCACGAGCGGCCCCGCAGGGAAGACCCCGGGGCTCGCGGTATTCGGCCGCGTCGAACGTGAGGTTGGGCGCCCATGCGGCGCCAGATCTAGGAGAAGCGGACGACCGGCGCGATATCGTGGGCTTTCTGGCGCGCTTGGCATTTTTTGTCGTGACGCTCTGGCTGCTCTTTGGCGTGGTCTTGGGCGCGGGCGCAGTCACGACCGGCGAGATGGCCCCGCGAATCTGTTCGGGTGACGTCATGCTCTACTGGAGGCTCAGCCAGAGCTTCAACGAGGGTGACGTGGTGGTATACACCGCGGATGGCGAAGAGCGCCTGGGTCGCGTGGTTGCCCGCCCCGGTGATGAGGTCACGGTTACCGAGACGGGCGAGCTCATGGTTAACGGGGCTGTTGTGGTGGAAAGCGATATCACCACGCCGACGCCGCGCTACGAGTCTGCTGTGGACTATCCCGTACACCTGGGAACGGATGAGTTCTTTGTGCTGGCCGATCTGCGTGAGGGCGGGCGCGACAGCCGCCTGTATGGGCCGATTTCCCGTTCGCAGATCAAGGGCAACGTGATCAGCGTGCTGCGCAGGTCGAACTTGTAGGCAAGGAGCTTGGTTTTATTAAGGGCATATGCCCGAGAGGAAGGATACAACATGAAAACTGGAAAGAGGCGACTGGCGGCGTTTACAGTTGTGGCTGCCACGATGCTGCTGGCTTTGGTGGGAGTTGTCACGCCCACGTGGGCGGAGGGGGAATCCACTGATCCGCAGCTGCCGGTAACTGGAGGCAAGGTCACGATCACCTCGACGCTTACCATGGATAAGAATGCCGTGGTGCCTAATGCGACGTTTAACTATTCGATTGCGCCGGCGGAGGAGGAGAGTGAGCTTACGAGCACGAGCGGTATGCCCGTTTATGCTGGAGTGGAAGACGCCGTCACGCTTTCGCCGACTTCCGTTAATTTTTCCAACAAAGGCCTTACAAGCACAGAGAATACCGCTGAGAAAACTAAGACAATAACCGCCAATCTGAGTGCCGAAATTAAAACCTCTCTGTTCAAGGCTCCGGGTATCTATCGATATAAAATTACGCAGACGTCGTCAGAGCTGGACGGTCTCAACGTTACATACAAGGAGCTCTTCCTGGATGTTTACGTAGAAAACGAAGAGAATGGCGGTTCGGGCTATGTTGTTAAGGGCTGTATTCTTAGAACAGAAGCAGGCTCGGGCGAGAAGACCGCAGGTTTTTTGAACAAATATGTCACCCATAAGCTGGCCATCACAAAGGTCGTCAAGGGCAACCAAGGTGACAAGAATAAGGACTTTAAGTTTACCTTCACGATTAAAGGCGCTGACGGGGAGAGCTATGAGTACGCCACTGTGAAAAACGGTGCCACCACCATGAGCCAAACTCCAGCTACGTCGGGAACTGCGGTTACCGTAAGCCTTAAGCATGGGGAATTCGTCATCGTTTACGGTCTCTCATCGGAGGATAAATTCGCCGTAACTGAGGCGGATTATCATGGCGACGGTTATAAGACGTCGTACAAGATTGGTGATGGCACCAATTCGACAGAAGGTAGCTCTATTGCCGAGGAAGCTATCGGTGCTTACGACACCACGGTGATCTTTACCAACACCAAGGATGTTACCGTTCCGACCGATGTTATTCGGACGGTCGTTCCCTATGCGGCAATCGTCGCGTTTGCTGCCGTGATGGGCGTGGTCTTCTTCCGTCCTCGTCGTAACCGCCGTTAAAACAGCGAGGATTACAGCCGATGGAGCTTAAACGCATAGCTCGGCTGGCGAGAGCCGGCGACCGCGTGCTTACGTGGTTTGCCGGCTTTCTCGTGCTGCTCATGCTGCTGTACGGGGGCTATTCGCTGTGGGACACAAACAACGTTATGAACGGTGGGTTCATCAGCGACGAGCTGCTACGCTACAAACCCACCGGGATCAACGATTGCGCACGCCTGCAGGATCTGATGGCAAAAAATCCCGATGTGGTCGGATGGGTTACCATCGATGGCACCAACATCGACTATCCCTTTGTTCAGGGAAAAGATAACCAGGAATACCTCAACAGAAACGTTTTGGGGGAGTCCGCGGTTTCGGGAGCGGTGTTTTTGGATACGCGCAACAGTCGCGCGATGACCGATTCCTACAATCTGCTCTATGCGCACCACATGGATAACGGCGCGATGTTTGGCGATGTCGACCGGTTTTTAGACAGGGGCTTCTTTGACCTGCACCGTACGGGCACGCTCTACACAAAGGATGGGGCGTTCCGCCTGCGCATTGTTGCCGTGTGCTCGTTTGCTGCGAGTGATGACATTATCTTTGGGCCGGGAAACCTGGACCAGGCCTCGATGCAGACGCTGCTCACGCATGTCTCGCAGACGGCGGTGCACGAGAACATGGATGACGTTGGCCCCGATGCACGCATCATCGCGCTTTCTACCTGCAGCGATAAAACAAATGGGCGCCGAGCGCTCCTAGCCGAAATCTTGTAGCTCATTTAGGATGGGGCTTTTCTAGCTACCTTTGCCGTCCTACCTGCGCAATGATTTTTCTGGGACGGGGATTTTTAGCTACGGCGTCCCAAAAAGACTGGTCCTCCACCACCTCCCAAATCATCCTTACAAAACGAGGCCCTGGCCAAACGGCCAGGGCCTCACTAACTTTATTCCGTTCTAAATGACGGGTTGATTGCGCGCAGGAGGTCTCCCAGGCGGG
>CABUOA010000015.1 GCA_902493145.1 uncultured Collinsella sp.
GGCCAGCCCGTGGGAGGCCAGGGCGCCGCTGACCGGTGGACGGCACCGAGCCGTCGGATGACTTGAAGAAGGGGGAGGCCTCGCGGCCTCCCCCTTTTTTGCGTTTACGGGCTTTTGTCTCACATAGTAGCTGTGTTTTATAACCCTCGTTTGTCGCATCTTCTGTGAACGGGCTACAATAACTTAGTCTGTGCGATATGGAGGTGAACATGGCTGAAGCTGGTATCGGCGTTGATATCGTCGAGATTTCCCGCATGAAATCAATTCTTGAAAAGACGCCGTCGTTTGCTCGGCGTGTGTTTACCGAAGAAGAGCGTGCGTATTGTGATGCATCATCGCGTCCCGCTGCTCACTATGCCAGCCGCTTTGCTTCGCGCGAGGCGGTACTTAAAGCTCTCGGCACGGGTTTTAGTCAAGGCGTTGGTCGTAAGGATGTTTCGGTTACGCGTGATAAACTCGGCAAACCGAAGGCGCTGCTTTCGGGCCGTGCTCTCGAGATCGCTCAAGAACTGGGTGTTGTTGAGGTCGCTCTTTCCATTACGCTTACGGGAGACTTGGCCGTTGCGAATGCCATCGCGATTACCGAAGATGCTCGGCCTAAGCCAAAAGAGGAAAAGGTGAGTACCAAGAAACGCGTTGCGCAGACATTTAAAGAGGCTCGCTCTGTATTAGATGAGCTCGAGCAGCTGCAGAATTCAGCATTGGCGGAGCACCTGGGCGATGCTTCGCAAGATACGCTAGGAGCATAGATGAAACCGGTTTTGAGTACCGAAGAAGTCGTTCGTCTCGAGGATATCATCGAACGCGAAGGGACTTCGAAGGCCGAGCTTATGGAGCTAGCGGGTGAGTTTGCCGCTAACGAGGTCTTGAAGCTCAATCCCGATCGGGTTCTCGTTTTGGTCGGTTTTGGTAATAATGGCGGCGACGGTTGGGTTGCCGCCGATATCCTGAGCCATAAGGGTGTGGACGTGGATATCGTTTCTCCGGTTGAACCGGAAGAGATTCCTGCTGCTCTGGCACGTCATGTTGCTCGTCGTACTGCCGGCCGCGATGTGCACGTTTGCGTCGGCCCCTCGCGTGATGAACTCGAGGTTTTGATCGATAAGGCCGATGTTGTTGTCGATGCCATTTTTGGTACCGGTTTCCACGGGAATCTGCGTGCGCCGTTCTCCATTTGGATTCCTACGGTCAATGAATGCGCCGATTGTGTCGTATCCATTGATGTCCCCTCGGGCCTGAATGCAGAGACGGGCGTTGTTGATGACGACTGCATTCGTGCCGAGCGCACGGTGACGATGATTGCGCCCAAGATTGGTCTGTATAGCGCTGATGGTCCTGAGTATGCTGGCGATTTGATCTGCGGCAATCTTTACGACCGTCTTGACGAGGTCATCGATGATGTCGACCACGCCGCCGAGATTGTCGAGCCCGGTGACTTAGTTGATTACTTTGCTCCGCTACCATCGAATATCGATAAGTATTCCCGTGGCTCCGTGCTTATTGTCGCCGGATCTGCGCAATATCCTGGTGCTGCCATTATGGCGGCCAAGTCTGCAGCTCGCGCGGGTGCTGGTTACGTGGCAGTCGCGGCTCCTGACGCCTGCGCCAATCTCATTCGCATGGCACTTCCTTCGATTCCGGTCTTTGCTATTCCGTCTGATTCCCGCGGCTCCTTTGGCGCCGCTGCGCGCATGACGGTGTGCGAGATCGCAAAGAAGTACAGCTGCGTGCTGTGCGGTCCCGGTATGACGACGTCTGCCGGCGCTATGCAGGTGGTTTCGGGCTTGCTCGAGCTTGATGTACCGCTTATTTTGGACGCCGATGCACTCAACTGCCTTGCTAAGATTGCCATTGACGGTATTGATAGTAACCCCGAGATGTATCGCCGCGAGCAGCCGTTGGTTATGACGCCGCACTATCGTGAGCTTTCGCGCCTGGTTGCCGGTGACGAGGTGAACGACCTTGGTACCGCGATTGCGGCCGCGCAGAAGGTTGTCTGGGCTGCAGGCTCCGACAATCTGGTGGTCATTGCCAAGGGGCCGACGACGGCTATCTGTGGCGTTGAGCGTGTGCTGCTGCCGCTCTCGGGTCCGGCTTCTCTGGCAACTGCCGGTTCGGGTGATGTTCTCGCGGGTATTTTGGCCGGCACGCTTGCCACCATGCGCGACGAGATGGATCGTTGGGAGTTGCTGTATTCGTACGCCGTCGCACTTCACAGCTACGCCGGTTTTGCCGCGGCGACGGAGTATGGTGAGAAGAGCGTCATCGCGACCGATCTTATCGACTTGATCGGTCCTGCCATGGAGCTGGCGGCAAAGGATGCGCTCGAAGATCTGGGAATCATGGACGAAGGGTCGGATGACTAATCATGAATAAAGCCGATTTGACGCGCTGGTCCTGGGTCGAGATCGACCGCGGGGCGCTCCGTCGCAACACGAGGGCCTATAAGAACTTGTTGAATCCGCGTCAGCGCCTGTGCTGCGTGGTCAAGGCCGATGCTTATGGTCATGGAGCTGTTGAGTGTGCCAAGATCATGTATTCGGCCGGTGCCGACATGTTTGCCGTGGCGACGGTTAACGAGGGCGTTGGGCTCCGTCAGGGCGGGATTACTAAGCCCATCCTGATTCTAAGCGAGCCGCCTATCGAGGCTATTCCTGCATTGCTCGAGTTCGATATCATGCCCTCGGTCTATACGTCTGACTTTGCTCTTGCGTATGGCGAATGCGCCGTCGCGGCGGGCAAGGTGGGCAAGTACCATCTTGCCATCGAGACGGGCATGAATCGTATCGGCGTTCACTACACACAGGTGCTCGACTTTGTACGCGGCATCAGTTTCCATCGCGGCATCCAGTGCGACGGCGTATTTACGCACTTTGCCACGGCCGATGAACCTTCGGGTTGGGACTACAAGCTGCAGTGCCAGCGTTTTACCGAGGCCGTTCAGGCCATTAAGGACGCAGGTTTTGAATGCGGTATCGTGCATTGTGCCAACACGCCGTCCTCGATGCTCGATTCTTCAATGCACTTTGACATGATTCGTGCCGGCATCGGTTTGTATGGTCTGCAGCCATGTGAGCTGAGTGGTCGCGTGATGCAGCTTGATCCCGTCATGAGCGTCCACGCGCGTGTGACGCGTGTGGCGCATCCTGCGATGGGCGAGGGCGTGGGCTACGGCTTTACCTACCGCGTACCGCGCACGCGCGTTCAGATCTGCACCCTTCCGATCGGTTATGCCGATGGCCTTTCGCGTACGCTTTCCAATCGTATGGACGTGCTGTATCGCGGCGAGCGTGTGCGTCAGGTGGGCAATATCTGCATGGACCAGTTTATGGTCGCCATTCAGTCCAACCCGGCGCATGAGATTCCCGAGGCCGAGTATGGTGACGAGATGATCATTGTCGGCCGCGATGGAGATGCCGAGATTACCATGGACGAGATGGCGCGCCTACGCGACACGATTAACTACGAGGTCGCTTGCGGCTTTGGTATGCGTCTCGACAAGGTCTACGTGTAGGAGTCGCTATGGGCGTCATGCACATCCCCGGCCATAGCCATCAGGCGCCGCGTGAGGTCGCACTCGAGGAGATCGAGGCCGTTCTGGGCGATTGTCACCTTTGCCAGCTTTACCAGTCGCGCCATAACATCGTGTTTGGCGTGGGAAACCCCCACGCTCGCGTGATGTTTATTGGCGAGGCGCCGGGCCGCAATGAGGATTTGCAGGGCGAGCCCTTTGTGGGGGCGGCAGGCGAGGACCTCAACGGCATTTTGTCGCTGGCGGGGCTCAAACGCGAAGACGTCTACATTGCCAACGTGCTTAAGTGCCGCCCGCCGGGAAACCGCAATCCGCGTTCCGAGGAAGTGCTGGCTTGCTCGCCGTTTTTGCGTGAGCAGATTCGAAGCATCTGGCCCGATATTATTGTGACGCTCGGCAACCCCGCGACGCACTTTGTGCTAAAGACCGAGATTGGCATTACTAAGCTGCGCGGCAGGTTCCACCAGATGGGGCATTTTGTGGTAATGCCTACGTTCCATCCGGCAGCAGCGCTGCGCAATCCGGCGTGGCAGGAGCTGCTGGAGGAAGACTTTAAGATGCTGGGCGACTATCTGGAGCGACATCCCGCGCCAGAGGACGCCTCGGAATAATAAGGAGCATATATGTCCCTGGAGCGCCTAGGGGTAGGTACTTACAAAACGACTTGCGCTGCCGATACGGAGTACTTTGGCGAGCTAATTGCACCGTGCCTTGAGGACGGCGATGTGCTCATCCTGACCGGTGGCCTGGGAGTGGGCAAAACTCACTTTACCAAGGGCGTCTCGCGCGGGCTGGGCGATGGGCATATGGTTACGAGCCCTACGTTCGCGCTCATGGCCGTTCACGATCAAGGTCGTATTCCGCTGTTTCACTTTGATCTATACCGTCTGGAGCATGCCTACGAGCTCGAGGATACGGGTATTTTCGATGTGCTGGGCTATGAGGGCGCTTGCCTGCTGGAATGGGGCGAACAATTCCAGGACGAGCTGACGGATGAGTATCTTTCGGTGACGCTCAAGCGTGATGAGGGCGACAGCGATGTGCGAACGATAACGCTCGAGGCGCACGGTGACCGCGCAATGGAGCTTTCCCATTTGATTGATAAGGCTGTACAAGATGAGCTTGCATAACGACAACGCGCTGGTGGTGGCGCTCGATACCTCGACCGACATGCTTGCCTGCGCGGCAAGCTGGATTGATAGGCAGACGGGCGAGACGAAGCTCGTGAGTGGCGACCACATGTGTCGCCGTCACGCCAACGTTGAGCTCGTGAATACCGTTGATGGCGTGCTGACTCAAGCCGGTCTGGATCGCAGCGATGTTGGTCGCTACGTGGTCGGCCGCGGCCCAGGGTCGTTTACGGGTGTGCGCATCGGCATCTCCACTGCCAAGGGCCTCGCGCGTGGTGCCAATGTTCCGCTGCTGGGCGTGTCGACGCTCGATGCTTGCGCTTGGACGGCGTGGAAGGCTGGCGTGCGCGGCAAGCTTGGTATCTTGGCCGATGCTATGCGCGGTGAGGTATATCCGACGCTGTATATGCTGGTCGATGAGGGTCCCGAGCGTCAATTTGAGCGCGAGCACGTGGTCAAGGCCGCCGTGGCGCTCGATGAGTGGCGCCAAGCAGCGGACTGGGACCAGGTTCAGCTGACCGGTGACGGTCTTGTGCGCTATGGCAAGCTGCTGGGTGAGGACGAGACCGCCCGCTGCGTGGAGCGCGACCTGTGGTGGCCTTCGGGCGAGGGCTTGCTGCTCGCGCACGCTGCGGGCGACGGCGATCCGGCCCGCGTCCTGCCGATTTACACGCGCCTTTCGGATGCCGAGGAAAACGAGCGCAAGCGTCTTGGTCTTGCCGAGAGTGCGCACAGCGAAATTACGGGTGTTGCCGATGAGCTCGCCGGTCGTCATCTGCAGTTCCGTCCCATGGGTGCGGCGGATGCCGAGGGCGCGAGCGCGCTGGAGGCTACTTGCTTTGAAGGTGCCGGACACGAGGCGTGGACGCCGGGCATGTTCCTGTCCGAACTAGGCGAGGACGTCGCTGCGCCGCGTAGTTGGTGGGTGGCACACGACGACGGCAAGCTGCTGGGCCTTGCCGGCGGTATGGTCGTGGACGGTGATGTGCAGATTCTGGATGTCGCCGTCGACCCGGCACATCGCCGTGAGGGCATTGCCCGCAAGCTGCTGTCGCACGTGAGCTATGATGCCCAGATGCTCGGCTGCACTACGGCTTCGCTCGAGGTCGAGGATGGTAACGAGGGAGCGACCGCGCTTTATAACGCTCTGGGCTTTACTGAGGCTGGCCGTCGCCGCGGCTACTATGGTGCCGGCAAGGACGCCATCGTCATGACGGCTCCGCTGCCCCTGGTGCTTCCGGTCGACAATGCTTCGCCCGAGCCGACGGCGGCAGAGCAGCGCGTATGGCCGCTGCCTGCGCCTGGGCGCTCCGAGGGGGAGCGTGCCGAAATTGAGCGCCGCCGCCTAGTGCTCGCTATCGAGAGCTCCTGCGACGAGACGGCCGTGGCGATTATCGATGCGGATGGCAATATGCTGGCCAACCAGGTGTCGACACAGATTGATTTTCACGCCCGCTTTGGCGGCGTGGTGCCCGAGATCGCCTCGCGCAAACACGTTGAGGTGATTGTGAGTGTCGTGGATGCGGCGCTCGAGGATGCCGCAGCATCGCTTGGTCTTGAGGGTGGAGCCATCGCACCGAGCGAACTCGCCGCTGTTGGCGTGACACAGGGTCCGGGCCTGGTGGGTGCTCTGGTAGTGGGCGTCGCCTTTGCCAAGGGCTTTGCCTATGCCGCCGGCAAGCCGCTCGTGTGCGTCAATCATCTGGAGGGCCACCTGTTTGCCAACCTGTTGGCGCAGCCCGACCTCAAGCCCCCGTTTATCTTTACGCTTGTCTCGGGCGGGCACACTATGCTCGTGCACGTGAAGGCATGGGGCGACTACGAGGTACTTGGTGAGACACTCGACGATGCTGTGGGCGAGGCCTTCGACAAGGTAGCCAAGGCGTTGGGTCTGGGCTATCCCGGTGGCCCCATCATCTCCAAGCTGGCCGAGACGGGCAATCACCGCGCGATCGATTTCCCCCGCGCGCTTAACAGCAGGGGAGACTATCGTTTCTCGCTTTCGGGTCTTAAAACGGCCGTGACGCTCTACATTGAACAGGAGACCAAGGCCGGGCGCACGATTCACCTGCCCGATCTGGCGGCTTCGTTTGAGGCGGCCGTCTTTGACGTTCAGTACAAGAAGGCCAAGAACGCACTGCACGCTACCGGATGCAAGGAATACTGCATCGGCGGCGGCGTCTCGGCCAACCCGCATCTGCGCGAGATGATGATCAAGAAGCTTGGGCGTCAGGGTATTCGCGTGACGGTACCGCCGCTTTCGGCGTGCACCGATAACGCTGCCATGATCGCGGAGGTCGCCCGCCGTAAATTCGACCGAGGTGAAATCTCGCCGTTCGACGTCGACGCCGATCCAAACATGACGCTGTAGCTGGTACGGCGCGGTCCCCGGACGGAGGGGCCGGATATAAGGTTTCCTGCTCTACAGTCCTGCGCAAGACGAAGGCCACATTAAGTGGCCTTCTTTGCGTGCAGAACTCGCGATAAACCTTATATCCGGCCCCTCCGGCCGGGGACCTTTCTGTATTGATGTAGCTTCTGAGCTGGTTTGGCGTCGACAACGTCCAGCAAGGTTAACAAGCCAGTGTCGAATTTCCGGCGTTCTTTAGCTGAAAGAAAAAGTTGGCGTGCGGAGCTTTGCTCCGCACATTTGGGATGGGAATCCCTGAGAGCCGCGGGAGCCGGGCGGCGCATATGAACTTTATCGCGAGTTCCGCACGCAAAGGAAAGCACTTAATGTGCTTTCCGTCTTGCGCAGGACTGTAGAGCAGGAAAGTTCAAATGCGCCGCCCGGCTCCCGCGGCTCTCAGGGGCATCTCTTAAGCAAAAACTGTCGTTCGGTAAAGTCCGAGGTCAGTGGCGTTTTATACCGAGAAATTCAAAAAAGTTGAAAATTCATTACATATTTGCGTTGACTTTAGGTAACTAAAGTTTCATACTCCTTTTCAACCACTGGGGGATGTGAACACGCACGGATCGTTCACATCATGATTGAAGAGGATTTCTTAGACATGTTCACGCATCAGCTAAACATTATCAGCGTAGTAATTATCTGATGCGGGTTAGCACATACAGCTAGCCCGTACGATAACGGGCGGCTGATGAAGATGAGGGCCGTCGAGCGCAACCGACGGCCCTCATTTTTTATGTCTAGGAAGTTCTTTTTAGAGGAGGAAATGTAATGAACGGAGTTTTGCTCATGGTTGTGGCCGCGGCGGTGCTCGCCTGCGGCTATCTGGGCTACGGCCGCTGGCTGGCCAACAAGTGGGGCGTTGACAAAGAGGCCCTCACGCCGGCCAAGCGCATGAAGGACGGCAAGAGCTTCTCGCCCGTCTCCGCCTTTACCGCGTTCTCGCACCAGTTCAGCTCGATCTGCGGTGCTGGCCCTGTCACGGGTACGATCGTCGCCATGGCCTTTGGCTGGCTGCCCGTCGTGCTCTGGGTCCTCGTCGGCGGCATCTTCTTTGGCGCCGTCCACGACTTTGGTGCCCTGTACGCTTCGATGAAGAACAACGGCAAGTCGCTCGCTCAGCTCATCGAGAAGTACATCGGCAAGACCGGCCGTCGCCTGTTTCTGCTGTTCTGCTGGCTGTTCTGCATCATCGTCATCGCCGCTTTCACCGACATGGTCTGCAAGACGTTCATGTTCACCCCGGCCGTTGACGCTTCCGGCGCCGCTACCGGTGCCATCGACTTCACCAAGTCCTATGCCGCCGGCTGCGCTGGCACCATATCCATCCTGTTCACCTTCGTCGCTATCGCCTTTGGTTGGGCCCAGAAGAAGTTCAACCTTACCGGCGCTGCCGAGTTCGTCACCGGCGTGGTGCTCATGGTCCTCATGTTCGCCGTCGGCATGCAGTTCCCGCTCTACCTGGACAAGTTCCAGTGGTTCGCCGTCGTTATGGTTTACCTGGTCTTTGCTGGCGCCATGCCCATCCAGATGCTCAAGACCCCGCGCGACTACCTCACCTCGATCATGATGATCGTCATGATCGCCTGCGCTGTCCTCGGCATCGTCGTCCTGGGTGTTAACGGCCAGGCCACCATCTCCGCTCCGGTCTTTACCGGCTTCTCCGGTGCTTCCGGCATGATGTTCCCGGTCCTGTTTGTCTCCGTTGCCTGCGGCGCTCTCTCCGGTTTCCACAGCCTCGTTTCTTCCGGCACCTCCTCCAAGCAGGTCGAGAAGGAGCAGGACGCCGTCAAGGTCGGTTACGGCGCCATGATCGTCGAGTCCTTCGTCGGCATCCTTGCCATCATCGTCGCCGGCATCATGTTCTCCGACATGAACACCGCCGGTACCGGTGCCCTCAACGCCGGCGTCGCTTCCACCCCGTTCCAGATCTTTGCCGCTGGCATCTCCCGCGGTATGCAGGCCTTCGGTGTTGACGGCACGCTCGCTACCGTCTTTATGACCATGAATGTTTCCGCTCTGGCCCTGACCTCGCTCGACGCCGTCGCCCGCATCGCCCGTACCTCGTTCTCCGAGTTCTTTGCCCAGACCAACGACGCCCTCGCCATCGAGTCTAAGGCCGGCTACATGAAGGTTCTCGGCAACCCCTGGTTCGCCACGGTCGTCACCCTGCTTCCCGGTCTCGCCCTCGCCTTTGGCGGTTATGCCAACATCTGGCCGCTCTTTGGTGCTTCCAACCAGCTGCTCGGCGGTATGACCATGATCACCCTCGCCGTGTTCTGCAAGTGCACTGGCCGCAAGGGCTGGATGCTCTACGTGCCCGTCGCCTTCCTGCTCTGCTGCACCTTCACCTCGCTGGTCCAGAGCGCCATGGGCTGCATGGCCGCCGTCCAGGCCTACGGCTTCTTCGGCACTATCCCGGCTACCGCCACCACGGCCGCCGTCTCCGTCGCCGCCACCAAGGGCCTGCAGCTCGTCTTTGCCATCCTGCTGATGGTCCTGGGCCTGATCGTTGCCGTCAACTGCCTCAAGGAGTTCTTCGGCAAAGAGGCCGGCTCCATGCCCGACGAGGAGCCCGAGTGGTCCGAGATGGGCAAGGCCGAGTATGGTCGCGCCGCTGCTGCTGAGGCTCCCGCCGACGCCGCAACCGTCGAGGCTTAATCGACCTAACGACGCGAACGTCACATCTATATGACTCGGAAGGGTCGGGTCCGCAACTACGCGGGCCCGGCCTTTTTTCATGTAAAAGCGAGCGGCGCCTGAGTGTTCTCGCAGTTGTTTTGCGTGGGTAGGGGCGCGCGTTGTACCATATAGACGTATATGCGTACATATGAAAGGGGCCCCGTGGCCAAGACGGTATATTCCGATAACCAAAACAATGTCGATGCTCTGGCTGAGCGTCTGAGCAGCCAGACGTCGCTTTCTGCCGAGCGTGCTAAGCTGGTTGCCTATGACCTGCTCTGCCGCAAGGCACTCAAGATCAAGTCGAGCGCGCTGGCGCAGATTTTCCGCTCCGTCGACAAGGAATGTGACACCAAGGCGATGCGCGATGAGCTCATCGCGGCGAAGATCGTTACCAAGATCGAGGGCAGTGGCATCAACGGGCGCCCGGCGTTCTATACCATTCATGCCGAGATTCGCGATGACCAGGAGCAGCCTGCCGAGGTTGCCGAAGAGACCGTCGAGGATGTTGCCGAGGTGCCTGCTGCGGCGGCAACGGCGCCGCGCGAGCATGTCGATACCGACGAGCTGCTTGACGAGAGTGTCGTTCGCGCCTTTACGGCCAAGGCGGGTCGCGGCGGTTTTGGCGGGGGTGGCAAGCGCGATGCACAGCGCCGCGCCCAGCAGGAGCGCTTCCGTCGCGCCGTGGCTCAAAAGGATGCGACGGATGCCGAGCCAGTCGAGAACAAGGCTGCCGCAGAGCCTCAAAAGCCCGCCGGGGAACAGAAGCCCGCTAAGGTTCAGGAACCCCAGCGTCGTCGCGGCGCCCACTTTAAGGCCGAGCAACGAGACATTGCGTGCGAGGTGCAGGAGTCTGTCGAGGCCGCTGAGACGTCCGATGAGCCGATCAAGAAGGTTCCGGGCTCGTGCCGTCCCGGACGCGGCTTTGCGGGACGCGCGTATCCCGTAAAGCGTCAGGAAAAGGCTGATCAGGCTCCCGTGCCGCAAGTGGAGAAGGCTGAGAAGGCCGCCGAGCCGCCGATTTGTGAGCAGAAGCCTGTTGAGCCGCAGCCCGTTGCCGATGTTGAGGCACAGGGCCAGCAGCCTGCGGGCGAGCAGGCGGGGGAGAGTGCTTCGAGCAAGTCTCGCCGTCACCGTCACCGTGGCGGCCGTAACTCAAATGCCGAAGCCGTGGCCGAGAAGTCGACGGCGCAAAATAAGGATACGAAGGCTGATGCTCCGGTGGAGCAGCCCAAGCGCCAGCCGGCGAAGGGGGACAAGCCCGAGCGTTCGCAAAAGAGCCCGTCCGCGTCAAAGCAGGAGCGCAATGGTCGGGCGGATTCCAAGCGTAAGCCCCAGGCGCACTCTGGATCTGCCGCAACCGACGCAGCCACCCAGCAGTCTGAGTCGGCCGCCCATGGCGAGGTCTCGGCGTTTGCCCTGGCCCGTGTCCTGGGTAGGCAGCTGCTCAAGGTCGTTCCCACGCCTACGGCGCTCTCCAAGATGAAGGAGCAGCAGACTCAAATCGTTAAGGTCGAGGGCAAGGACGGTAAAAAGGCTCCGCAGCGTACTCAGCACAACGAGATGTCCAACCGCAAGATTGCCGAGGAGATCGCAATCATCCAGGCTTGGATTGAGCAGAATCGTGGTGCTGACACGCCGGTCGCTTCGCGTCGCCAGCGTGCCTACCAGATTTTTAACGACGAGAAAGCCTTCGATGGCAAGCACGGTGAGCGCCTGATCAGGCGTATGACCGAAAAGGGCATCAGTATGCAGGCGATTAAGGTTGGTCCCAACCGCCCTGTGCACTTTACGGGTTTCTTTACGCTGGGCGCCGACAAGCCGTTCATTATGGTCGAAAATCTGGACACCTATGACGAGATCGTCAAGCTCCTGCGCGGTCGCAAGCATGCCAAGCTGTTTGGCACCAAGGTGGGCGGCGTGATCTTTGGCGGTGGCTGCAAGGCGAGCGTTTCGCACGCACTGGATGATTATCTGGCCGAGATCGGCTATCGCTTTAACTATGTCTACTATGTGGGCGACATCGATCGAGAGGGCGCGCGCATTGTCGAGCAGGCCCGCAACGCCAATGTCGTTGAGATTCGCCTGCATGCCGGCATGTATCGCGCCATGCTCGCCGAGCACAAGCGTCGCGTGAAGGCCGGCGGCGCGTGCGAGCCCGCGGCTGCCAACCAGGGCGTGCCGCAGAACCTTGCGGCGACGATCAAGGATCTGCCCATGGTCACACGCGTGCAGTTCCGTAACGTGCTGCGCGAGGGCGGGCGCATTCCACAGGAGATTCTGATGACCGCCGACTATCGGGATGGCGACTCGGGAAGCTTCGACCGCATGCTCAACAATTAGGGACGTGTGGCCCCGGCGGGCCGGGCATTAAGTTTGCTGCTCTACAGTCCTGCGCAAGACGAAGGCCACATTAAGTGGCCTTCTTTGCGTGCGGAACTGCACCCTTGCGGGTTCGAATCCCTCCGCTCGCCCACCAACAAAAACCGAGTTATGCGGTTCCTTGGACCCCCCACCACGGCGAGATCTGTTGCAGAACCGCGTCACGTTGAAGTCTTCTAATAGCATGGGTTGCTAATGGCTGGAAATCTTGCAAAGTAGAACTGCAAGAAATAGAATATCTTGCAGTTTTACTTTGCAAGATTTGGAGATGGCATGCCGGTCAATTCGCTTGTGCAGGAGAAGATTCTCGATTTCGAGCAGCTTGGAGTACCAGAGGTATTCAATCGCGATCTTCGCCTTGCCCCTATCCAGAAGCCTGAACGTAACAATTTGGCCCAGGTAATTGTGGGTACGCGCCGTTGCGGGAAGACCTATCGTCTGTTCCAGGAGATGCACGACATCGTGAACGCGGGCTATAGCCCCGAGACCATTTTGTACTTCAACTTTGAGGATGAGCGTCTCAAGCCCTATTCGCCCACTTTGCTCTCCGACGTGATTGACACGTATTTCATGCTACACCCGGTAGCGCGGGAGGAAGGTTGCTTCCTCTTTTTCGATGAGATCCAGGAAGTTCCCGACTGGAGCCTTTTCCTGCGCCGCGTGATTGATTCAACGAAAGCGACCGTGTACGTGACGGGTTCGTCTTCGAAGATGCTGTCGTCCGAGCTTGCAAGTGAGTTTAGGGGACGTTCGCTCTCGAGGGAGCTCTTTCCGTTGAGCTTCTCCGAGTTCACGCGAAGAGCCTGCGGTACTTCGTTCTCTAAAGCTGCCGGTCTCTCATCCTCGGACTCCGCGTTGTTGCGGCGTGCGCAAGGCGATTTCTTGTTGCGCGGTGGATACATGGCTGCGCTTGACCTTCCAATTCAAGATTCCATGATGCTCGTGCAGGAATACGCGTACAGGACGGTCGCGATGGACGTGGTGGAGCGTTACAACCTGCGGGCGCCACGGGTTGCTGCGAGTTTTTTGACCCGGTGCATTTCTTCGTCTGCACGCGAGCTGTCGGTTAACAAGGTTGCAAACGAGTTCAAGAGCAGGGGCGTGTCGACTTCGCGTGAGACGCTCTCGAATTTGCTCAGGTATTACGAAGAGGCCTACCTGGTATTCTCATTGGGCGATTTGAACCGCTCGCTTGCGGACAATCCTCGTTCTAGTTCCAAGGTCTACGCCGTGGATCCCGGTATGTTTGCGTCGTTTTCGCGCGCGGCAACCAGGGAGGAGGGGCAGCGCTTGGAGACTGCGGTGTTCAACAAACTGCGCCGCACCGCACCCACCGTTCGTTCGGGATCGTTGGCACGATTGACATTCGAGCATGAGGGGAGCGCTCACGAGGTCGACTTTGTCATGGGCGACGCACTGCTAGGGGATGTGTACGAGCTCGTGCAGGTTAGTGTTGACCTCGCGAATCCTAAGACGAGGCTTCGGGAAATCTCGGCGCTTGAGTCTGCAATGGAGAAGCATGGAATTGACGAGTCGACGATCGTGACGATGGACACCGAGGAAACCGTGCACGTTGATTCGGGAACCGTGAGTGTTGTCCCTGCTTGGAAATGGCTGCTCGACAACTGATGGAGAGAGGTGCAATTCGTATGTTTGCATCGAGTGATGATTCGAACGCAACGCATGGCAGCTCGCGACAGTTCTGGCTGTTCTCGCTCCAAAATCGACGCAGGTCCGTGCGATAGCCCCAGCACGGCAAACCCTGTTGCAGAATTGCGTCACATTGCAGTTCTGCCAAAGATGCCGGGCACTAATGACTAATTGTCTTACAGCGCCAACAACCCTTGGTCGAAGGCGTTGGGGAACATGAACTTGCGCTGCTTAGGCTTGCCGTGCTTGTCCACGCCGAGGATGACGTCGATGGACCCGCCCTCGCGGTCGACGTCGACAACCTCGCCGTAGCCGAATGCCTTGTGGAACACCGTGTCGCCCACCTCGAGAGCGGCGAGCTGTGCATCAGTCGGCGCGGGCGCGGCGGGCGCAGGCTCTTCTGCCTCCTCCGGGTAGCCCGAGATCCACCACCCAGGGTTGCCGCCCGTGGCCTTGTTGCCGCGGAAGGTGAACTCGAAGCTCGCTCCACGCTTGGCGAGCTGCTTCATGACGTTGTCCAGCTCGCCGCCGCCGATGACCCAGAGGTTGCCCTCGCTCGTTTCGCGCAGATCGACGAACTTGAACCTCTGTTCTTCGATGGCGTTGACGATCCAGTCGCGCTTGGCGGGAGTCGTCTGCGCGGCAGTTGGTGCGGTGGCGTTGGCTGTATCGGCCACGGGCGCCGGCGTGGTGCTGTCCGTGCGGGCGGCACCAGCTTCCTTCTTCTCCCGCACGCGGGCAACCGCCCCCGGCTTGGGCAGATCGACATGCTCAACCGTGCTCGTCGCGCGCACCATGCGACCGCTCTCGTCCAGAAGCGTGTCCATGCGCGTCATCTCCTCGAAGTCCTCCATGGACAGCGAGGTGTCGAAGAGGCCCACGCGCGCGTCGTAGCTGTGCTTCTCGATGCCGGTGTAGGAAAGGCTCGCGTCCTCGTAGCGGCGGAACTTGTACACCGCGTCGTTCATCACGGAATCGCGGAACACGCCGAGCGACACCAAAAGTTCGAAGTCCTTCACCGAGAGGCCCGTGACCTTCTTGAACAGGCCGGGTTCCAGCTGCGTGATGACCTCTTTCAGGCTCTGCTCGCGGTAATCGGTGAGGTACATGAACACGGGGATGCGCGTGGCGAACTTAATCAGCTTCTCCTGGATCTGCTTGCGCTTGGTCTTGAATTCCTTCTCTTCCTCGGAGAGCTCCTTCTTCTCCTTTTTAGTAAGCTCGCCGCCTTCTTTCTTGGCTTTCTTCACGTGCTCGGACTTGTTGATAATCGTCTCGATATCGTCGTTGAGGCTGCGGAAGCCCTCGATGTTGCTCAGGGCCTTCATCGCCTCGGCGCTCTCGAGCAGACGACGAAGCGTATCGTTATCCACGTTAACCAAAAGCGCGCTTTCCCAACGGCGAGCGAGCAGTGTAGCTGAGGTTCCAGCCATGGCGATATCCAAGATGTCGGCAGCATCCACCTCGCGCATCGCACTACCGTCGTAGGCGAGCACGGGAAGAAACTTGATAAAGTCCGCTACCTTCTTCTCCGGATTAGGCTCGTCGACGGACAGCTGGCAGCTGTAGTCGGAGACCATGGCGAGTGCACGGTCGAGCGCAAAGTCGAACACATAGCATTCCTGCTTTATGACCTGCGTATGTCCGTCCTCGTCCTTTGCAGTCCAAGGACTCTGTACACGGAACGCGGTCTGAAAATACGTCTCGGGGCTCTTGAGGTTGCGCAGCATAAATACACCGGTCCACGGGCGGATGGTCACACCGGTGGTAAGCTTTCCGCATGACAAGGTGATGGTTTTAGTTTCGAGCGGGTCACCCATGGACTTTCGTACAGGATTAACGGCCTCGAGACCGATACCCGCCTTGCTGCCCGCCGCGACCAGTACCTTGTAGTCGTGGTAGAACGCGTTTTGGCGCTCGGCCAGCAAGTTCGCCATGGCATAGCAGGATGCCACGTTGGGCAAGAACCACAGCGTATGCGTGAGATTTGCCATAAGGTCGGCATGGCTAAAGGGAAGCACTGGTTTCTGTGCCCCCATCTTCAATTCGTCGGTCGTGGTCTCCGCCAACGCACCGCGAATAAGGTCAAGCCATTTCTGCACGTAGTCCTTGTACTTAAACTGCGCGTTCTCACCCTCGCCCACGGCAGAAAAGAATACATTGAGGTCGAATTCGTCGAACTCGCCCTGGCGCGCAACCTTGGTAATCGAATCGGGCACCTTGTAGGTCATCAGCACCATACGGGGCAGGGCCTCATACGGGTTCTGCGTGAACGGATGTGATTGCGCCCAGCCCTGCTTGGCCTGCTGTTCGTCGGAGTAGGTCCAGTTGAAGATCTGATCCTCGATAAACTCGCCGGAAGTCAATGCACGGAACGGCGTGCCGGAGAGGTACAGGTAGCGGTCAGCCTGGATGGGCAGCCACGTCTCGTCGATGTTGTTACCCTTCGAGGCCTCATCGGCTTCCTTCTCCTCAGCCTCGACGGCCTTGTCTTCATCTTGACTGGCAAAGAGACCCTTTGCGCTGTCTCGCCACGCGCCGAAGTGGTATTCATCGAACGCCACCAGGTCCCACTTTTCCAGGTGAACCCATTCGTTGCGTGCCTTGATGGTGCCGTTCTTATCCACACCGAGGAAGTCCTGGAAGGAGCCAAAGCATACGATGGGACGCGCTGGATCGCACTCGTCGTAGGACCTGACATCACGGGCGACGAACTGCCAACCTTCAAAGTCGATGTGGCTCTCAAGATCCTCGCGCCAGGCATCCTCTACCGCAGGCTTAAAGGTAAGCACAAGAACGCGCTTCATGTTCATACGACGGGCAAGCTGATAGGTCGCGAAGGTCTTGCCGAAGCGCATCTTGGCGTTCCACAGGAACTTGGGCACACTGCGGTTACCGGGTTGCTCGCACATGCGAAAATACGCCTCGGTCTTGTTGACTGCGGCAAGCTGCTCGGGACGCATGGCAAAGTCCTCGGTGCGCTCGCGCTCGTAACTGGTGCGATCACGAACCTCCAGCCATGCGCTACGCACGTCATCAGGCGTGCAGCGGAACCACTCGCCGCCGACATTCTCAAATCCCTTGGCTCCAAGCCGTTTATGCACCGCGTGGTCCATAAACGAGGAGCCGTCGGTGCGCATGGCGCTTTCGGCGAATACGATTTCGTATGGCTTGCCCTCGCCCGGTTGGATGACGGGAAACTGTTGAGCAACGCGCTTGTCGACATCGATCTCGGTATAGCCGACCTTTAGGAACTCGGCGTGGTCCGGGTTCTTGTCGCGGTACGCGTAGATAGACGGGTGAACCTCTGGGCGTTGAGGGAAGAAAGAGGTGCTACTCATTGCTGTCACCCAAGTCCATGGGTCGAATCATCGATTCGATAAACAAAATCTCATCGTTCGTTAGTTCGTACTTCCTATACAGCTCCTCATCTGTCCAAGGTCTAGAAAAATCTTGGACAGGAATAAACTGAAACTTCTCTTTTGAAAGGTTGATGGACGACACTGCCTGAAGCAGCAAAAATCTCGAGAACTTTGTGGCCATATAGCCCAGAAGATTATTGGCCTCATTTTCAGTTTTCATATTTCCAATTAGGAAGTAGGAAAAAGTGCATACTTCACGAGGACGCAATACGCGCATTTTCGTGATCACCTTAAAAGTGCCATCTTTGCGGGGCTCGCCGGCATGCTCGGCGGTTACTTTGCTGATCATCACATGATACTGATCGAGAAGCTCATGTCCCTTAGGGACCTCGTCGAGGGGAAGATATCCGGCTCCTGCGCTGGAGTAGAGCCTGACACTGTCTACTAGGGGTTCGGATGCACCTCTTTCCGACGAACCGATTCCGTACGGACTTAAGGAAGAAGCGAAATCTGTAAGTGAGTTTTCTCGTTTAGAAATAACCTTGTGGATAATGCTGATTGCATCGTTATAGCGAACGAATATCGGGAATTCATCGAGGTCGCGTAATTGGGTCTTGGCTTTCCCGTCTTTATTATTGGTAAATTCGCATCGGCCTTCTGAGTCCCTGCTCCAAAGAAAATAACAAACGCCGCCACCCAGGCTTACTCCAGGGAAGCAGTCTTTTGCGTTTGTGAAGTCGACTATTTTAACCAGATGCTTGTCGGAGAGCATCGTTTTTCTAAAAGCGTCCAGCCCCATGCCTCCGGCGAACCAGCGTGAGGGGACGATCATTGATAGGTACCTAGGCTTTAGCTTTTTCGCTTGTTCGATAAACTTGTGGTAGAGGGGGATAGCTTGAGCCGAGGCGCCGCCTGTGCTTAGCTGGTATGGGGGGTTACCGACAATCACATCGAACTTCATATTCAGAATCCTTTCCGGATCGTCGGTGTGAATGAATTCGTAGGCATGGGTTTCAAGTGTTTTGTCGCGGTTGTATTCAGCGTTAGATGCCCCGCAGAATTTGCATCGCCCATTTACCCATGCGTGCTGAACGGTTCGCTGCCTCACGTTTCCCCCGGAGCTATCGAATTCGACGACGCTAAAGCGCCCGTTGGGGAACTTGCTGCAGTAGAGGCTGCGGCGGGAGAGCAGACTCGTGAGCTCGGTAATCGCGATGCCAAAAAGCTGTTCGTGCATGATGTGATCGACGCGTTCTTGCAGGTCGGGATATTCGTTTGCAAGCCCTTTGATGAAACGCTTGGCCGCTTCGCGCAAAAACACGCCCGATTTACAGCATGGGTCCAAGATCTTGATAGTGGGATCGCTCCAGATCTCGGGCGGCAACATGTCCAAAACGTCGTTGGCGAGCTCCGGCGGCGTAAAGACCTCGTCGTTGCTCAGGTTTGCCAAGCAGGTCAAAACGTCAGGGTTGTATGCCTTTTCGAGCAGACTAGCCATGGCGCTGCACCTCCCAGTAGTTGGTGAGGGGATATTCTTTTATCGCGGAAGGGATGTACGCATCGAGCTCGGCGTCGTATTCCCAGTCGGTATGCGCGTGAACGTCGCCGCCTAAGTCGTCATAGGTGAAAAGGGAGAGTGTCTCGCCTTTGTCGGCGTTGCCATCGAGAAGCTCGCCCAGCAAGAAATCACGGCGCTTTACCTTGTCGCCCGTTACGAGTGACCATTCAGCAAAGGTGATGGGACTGTCGTTAGCGTCTTTGAGCGTGAGGGCGTCGCCGCACAGGATGTTCTTGTCGAGCACGTAGCGGATTGACTCGAGGAAGGGCGCGTCCGGCTTTTTGATTGCTTTCCCAGCTTCTGCCTCGATGATTCCGTATAGACGATCACGGCATTCTTGGGCGTTGTCTTCGAGAAGCTCGACGCCGTAAAGGCTACTCACAGCGACGAACGCATTGCGCTGGTAATCGTCGGGATTTTTCTTATAACGCTGGCTTACAACGGCGAGTTTGCGGCGCAGTACCTCGGCCAGGAAATTGCCATTGCCGCACGCCGGCTCCAGAAAACGGGATTCGATGCGCTCGGTCTCCTGTTTGACCATGTCGAGCATCGCGTTGACTTCGCGCTCGTTCGTAAAGACCTCTCCGTGGTCTTGAACCCTCTTGCGAGACTTTACCTGCTGAGCCATTCCTTCACCTCAAGCCTGTACGACATATCGTACAGCAGTGTAGCTGAAAGAACGTCTGTATGAAATAGCGTACAAGTACCGATGACTCAATTAATAGGATTGAGCCATGGATATTGAGATGACATGTGAGTTTGTATGCAGGGAAGTCGGCGCTAACGTCGGTCGCCTACGTAACGAGCGCGATATTTCACAAGCGCAGCTCGCTCGCATGATTGGGGTAAATCGACCTAATCTCTGCAACTTTGAAAACGGCAGGCAAAACGTATCGATCGATTATCTCGTTAAAATTGCCGAGGGTCTCGATGTGCCGGTTGCTGAGTTCTTCTCGGGCTTGGAAGATGCGCGTCCCAGCGAGTGCGCTGCTGTCCGCGTGGCCAGCACGGGGGATTAGATGCTTTCTTGCTAACCTTTCGCTTCCCAGCCGATTTCAGGTGCAGGCTAACCCGTGAGGAGTACGACGCTTTGAGGTTCCAGATTGGAACCTCAAAGCAAGCGGAAGGGCGCGGGGGAAGGCGGTATATGCCCTATGCCTATACCGAACAGGGCGTCGCGATGCTCTCCGCCGTGCTTCGTAGTGACACGGCCGTACAGGTAAGCATCCAAACCTTGCGGGTTCGAATCCCTCCGCTTGCCAACGAAAAAGCGCTCCGGGTCCAAAAGGGCCTGGAGCGCTATATTCTTTGGGGCTGGGACGGAGGGATTCGAACCCCCAACAGCCGGCACCAAAAACCGGAGTTCTACCGTTGAACTACGTCCCAATGTGTGATGTTGCCCAAAAGCAACTCGTCTAGTTTACCTAATCTGCGAGGGCATCGCAAACGCCATCGAGCAGGCGTACGGCGAGCGTCTGTGCATCGCTTGCGGTGAAGGTTCCGTTGTAGCGCGTCATGCCCGTGAGCTCAATGCGGATGCGCGCGGGTTTTTGCTGCGCGGCGACATTGGCGGTGTGGATGCGCTGTGCCAGATTTTGACACTCTGCAAGGGCGATCGTGGCGCGCGGCGCTGCATCGGCCGGCAGCTCGTCGCTTGCAATCTCGAGCACCAAATCGACGTCGGTTGGGACCTCGGAATCGCAAAGCATCATGCCGCTGCTGTCGGTCGTCGCCGTGGCGATGTTCCACATGCGCGATGCGACGCTGCGTGCGATGGGGTCCTCGCCGATAACGGCAATCTGGAAGCGCTCGAGCACGTTGGCGGCGCGGGCAAAGCCAATGCGAGACTCGGCCTCGGTCACCGAGGGCTTGCCCTCCCACACGTGGTGCAGGCGGTTGATATAGGCGTAGGTATCCTGGAAGGCCATGCCATCGGCAAACAGGCCGACATTTTCCTGGAACTGCTGCAGGGCGGCCTCGGTGTGCGGGCCAAAGTAGCCGTCGTCCTCGCCGCAGGCAAAACCCAAAACGTTGAGCGCACGCTGCAGGGCCTGCACGTCGGCGCCGTGGAAATTGGGCATGCGCAGGTAGAGCGTGCGGTCGCCCAGCTTATACGAGGCGTCCACCAGAGCACTCCAGCAGGGGATGTCGACAGCGCAGCCGGCGGCAAGGCCGCTATCGAGCCTAAAGGTGCCAACAGCCTGCTCGGTGGTGGTGCCAAAGCGCTTGTCGGCGACCTCGGCGTCATCGATTGTATAGCCGAGCTGCAGAAGGCGGGACTGGACGTCCTCGACGGCTGCTCCCTGCATGCCCGTGGTAATAGGTTCCATGAACGAACCCCTTTCGGCGTACCATTCGTACTATTTGAGCGTGTGTCGGATAGACAACGCAAAGGGATGCATAAACATGCACTCAACAGTGTAGCAAGTTGTACCCAAATACGCTGCTGACAGGTTTTATAACCCCCGCTAGTTAAGGCGCTCCACAAAGAAATCTGCCATGGAGACGAACAGCTCGCGCGCATGCGGGTCGAGCTCGACGCCTTCGATGGCGGCCTTGGCCTTGGCAGTCAGGTCGAGCGCATAGTTGTGGGCGAAATCGACAGAGCCGGTCTGCTGGAAGATCTCCACGGCGCGTGCGAGTTGCGCGGGGTCCTCGGTACCCGAGGAAAGAATCGCCTCGACCTCGTCGTGATAGCGCTCGTCTGACAGGGCATGCACGGCAACGAGGGTGCGCTTCCCCTCGGTGATGTCGGTGCGGAAGTCCTTGTTGGCGGCCTCCTTGGTGCCAACAAGGTTGAGCAGATCGTCTTGGATCTGGAAGGCAAGACCCGTGTGCAGGCCAAAGGCGCGTAGCGCCTCGACCTGCTCTTCGCTGCCGCCGCCGATAATGGCTCCGGCGGCAAGCGGCGTGGCTCCGCTGTAATACGCGGTCTTGTGCGTCGCCATGTCCAGGTAGTCATCAACCGAGATATCAAAGCGCCCGTCGCGGACCCAGCCCAGGTCGAGCGCCTGGCCCTCGATGGTGCGAACGATCATCTCGGTGAGCTCGTGGAGCACGCGCAGTTTCACGTCGGACTCCAGCGTGGGGTCGTCGAGAACCGTCTTGGTGACCATGGTGAGCGCTAGGTCGCCACAATTGATGGCAAGGCCCGTACCCTCGGTAAGGTGCATGCAGGGCTTGCCGCGACGAATCTGCCCGTTGTCGGCGATGTCGTCGTGGATGAGTGCGCCCGACTGAAAGTGCTCGATGGCCGCCGCGGCGCTGCGGGCGCTCTCAAAGCTGCCGCCTACCGCGGTGGCGGCGAGCATGCAGATGAGCGGGCGGTGGCGCTTGCCAGCGTTTGCCGTAAATGCCGAGAGCGGGGTATACAGGTAGCGCTCGATATCGGCGGAAGTCGCCTGCCCGTCAAAGAACATGGCCAGATAGTCGTTGATCTGGTCAAAGTGCTGGGCTAAAAAGCTGGTAAACGGACTGGACACGGGTTCTCGCATTCTTTCTAAAGGTTGCATCGATGTAGTGTGCAGGCAACATATTGCCACATTGTGCCTGCCTGCGTGGCAGGTTTGGGGATTTAAGACAACGGCGCATGTCGGACGAGTTTCGTAGTTAGACCAGTCCAAAGTGCTCAAGCGCCTTGACGACGCCATCTTTGTCGACCGAGTCGGTGATGTAGTCGGCGCGCTTTTTGAGATAGTCCGGCGCATTGCCCATGGCGATACCGACATCGACGGCGTTCATCAGCGAGATGTCATTGCTGGCATCACCGATGCCATACACCGTTCCATGGTTGGGGTCGAGAGCGTCGAGTACGGACTGGATACCCTCGCGCTTGGTGCATTCGCGAGGCGAAATCTCGGTCACTTCGAGCTCGAGCTCGTTAAAGCAGAGCAGCGGCTCAAACGCTTGATCCTGAGCGATGCGGTTGGCAAGCGACGTGGACATTAAGATCTTGTAGGCGCTGTAATGTTGCAGCTGCGTAATTGCATCGCCCACGGTGCGGGCGTATCCGGGGGCGTCGGGCGCATCGGCACTCATGCGAACGACGCCATTGAGTCCCTCAAAACGAATCACTTCGTCCGATTGCTCAAGAATGGGAGCAAGGCGCTGCAGCATGCCGGGCGTCATCGCCAAATCGCGAATCACGTGTCCCTCAAGTTCGACATAGCCACCCGCGAGGCAGACGATGCCGGTCCAGGGCAGCTCGAGCAGCTTTGGATGGATGCAGCTCAGCGTGCGCCCTGTGCAGATAAACGCCATATTGCCCTTGGCGACAAAATCACGGATGGCTTGCGAGACCGCTTCATTGGGATAGGGGGAGAGGTCTCGCTCGCTCTCGGGAAGCTCTTGTGCCACTCGAGGGTCTTGCCAGGCGAGTGTTCCGTCGATATCGAAGAAGCAGATATCGCCGCGCTTATGGGCTGCGCTGGCGGCAGGGGAGGCCGAGGTGGTGGGCACAAATCCCGGCTCGAGGCCCATGATCTGGTCAAAATGCTCTTTAACGCGGGGAACGGAGATGCCGATAATCACCTGGGCGGTCTTGCCCGTAATGATGAGGCCCTTGGCGCCCACCGCGACAAACGACGCATTATCTGCAACGATGGAAGGGTCTGCGACCTCGACGCGCAGGCGCGTGGCGCAGTTGGTTGCGCCCACGATATTGCCAACGCCACCTAAAAGCTGAATTACCCGCTCAGCGAGGACGTGATCTTGATCGGATTGAATACTGACCTCGCCATTGGGAGTTTGCTCTTTGGCAAAGCCGCTTCCCGTTAAACGATCGATTGCCGCGCGATTGGAGGCATGATCCTCGCGGCCCGGCGTCTTAAGGTCATAGACCAAGATGAGTGCTCGAAAACTAACAAAAAAGATGAGGCTAAAGGCAAGACCGATACCGAGCGCCAAAAGGTAGGAGCCGGCATGCATTCGCATGAGTGGGATGAAGTTGAAGGCCGTCATTTCCATGAGACCGCCCGAGAAGATGCCGACGATGCCAAAGAAGTTCATGGTCATGGCAAGGCAGGAGGACAGGACGGCGTAGAGCAAAAAGAGTCCGGGATAGGTGAACATAAAGAGAAACTCGAGCGGTTCGGTGACGCCGCAGACCACCGAGGCGACGATGGCGGGCAAAAGGATGACCTTAAGGCCGGCGCGGCGTTCGGGTTTGGCGGTGAAATAGAATGCTGCCGCGATGGCGGGAAGGCCAAAGAGCTTGCCCCAGCCGGTGGCGGTAAAACCTGCCCAGGGCGCAAGTTCATTTAAAGGGCGCGTGCTATGGGAGAGAATGGGGAGCAGGTTGGTCCACGTGGCGTAAATACCGTCGTGAATGACCAGATTGTCGTAATAGATGGGCATATAGAGCAGATGGTGCAGCCCCATGGGCTCGAGCGCTCGCTCCAAAAACACAAAGATGCCCACGCCGAAGGGGCCGACGCCCGCAAGTGCGTGGCGCAGCGTTTCGGTCACAGCGTATGCGAAGGGCACGATGGCGGCCGAGATGGCGGCAAGGGCAAACACGGCAAAAAAGCTGATGAGGTAGACCAGCGAGGAACCCGAGAAGGTGCCGAGCCAATCGGGAACCTTGGCATCGTAGAAGCGGTCATGGATGGCAACGACGGTTGCCGACACCGCCAGCGGGCCGATAATGCCGGTGTCGAGCGTCTTGATGCCGTCGATGACGGTGATGCCGCTGGCGGGGGTCAAAGACGACGGGTACTTAAGTCCAAGGTTGTCTCCGCTCAGCTTAATGATCTCGCTCAAAAAGAAGCAATAGGCAAAATAGGCCACGAGTGCCTCGAGGCAGCAGCGTGCCGGTTGCTTTTGGGCAAGACCGATAGGCAGCGCTACGGCAAAAAGGAGCGGGAGACGTTTAAAGACCGTCCACGAGCCGCGCTGGATGATGGTCCAGAAAACGTACCAAGGGGTTCCGTATACGGCGAGATCGCCGACGATGTCTACGGTCGTGGCGAGGGCGGAGATGC
The DNA here is from genome assembly GCA_902493145.1 of uncultured Collinsella sp. Lineage (GTDB taxonomy): Bacteria > Actinomycetota > Coriobacteriia > Coriobacteriales > Coriobacteriaceae > Collinsella. The sequence goes on from CABUOA010000015.1 coordinate 24,688, forward strand.
CGACCATGAGGCCTGATATAGAAAACAGCATGGCGGGCGCGAACATGGCTCCGCCAAAGCGTTGGATTTTTTGCAGCATATTCTGCCTCTCGACCATAAGCCCGCCGTGTCTGCGGTGGAACGTTTAAACAATGAGTTAATTGTAGGGGAGTGAGCGTTCGCCGCATTGTTGGTTTTGATTCGAATCGATTGGAGCATCACGGGCGCCGTTGACAGTTAATAATCGGTGCTTTGCCGATAGACGGTTTAAACAACCCAAAGAAATGCTATCGTGCCTAGCCATACATATTCATTAGAGGTGAAATCATGCCAAAAGCGATTTACGAAGGAATCTACCGCGAGATCCGTTCGCGCATCATCAACGGGACCTATGCGTTTCAGGAGATGCTGCCAACCGAAGCCGAGCTGACCGCGGAGTTTGGCTGCACGCGCAATACCGTTCGACGCGCCTTGAGCATGCTGGCCGACCAGATGTTTGTGCAGCCTATACACGGTAAGGGCGTGCGCGTTATTTGGCTTAAGGGCGAAACCGACATGCTGGGCGCACTCGAAGAGGTTGAGTCGTTTGGCGAGTTCGCAAAACGCAACAATGCCGTCGCATCGACCGAGGTCAAGTCTTTTGAACATTTGATTTGCACTGAGCAACTCTCTCGTCGCCTGGGCTTTAAGGTGGGCGAGGAGCTGATTCGCGTAGTGCGTGTCCGAAGCCTCAACGGCAGCGCGCGCCAAGTGGACCATGGCTACTTTTTGGCGTCGATCGCCAAGGGCCTGACCCCCGAGATCGCGGCGGATTCTATCTACGGCTATCTGGAGCACAAGCGCGGCGTCAAAGTGATGGCGAGCCGTCGTACGGTGAGTGTCGAGCTCGCCAACGATGAGGACTGCAGCTACTTGGACCTTGGCAAGTACAACTGCGTCGCCGTTATGGAGAGCCAGTCGTACACCTCGGACGGCATCTTGTTCGAGGTCACGCATGCCCGCACGCATCCCGAGATCTTCCACTACCGCGTCAACTCCAAGCGATAGCCGGCTAGCTCGCAGCCTGACGAGACTCATGCCCTCAAAGCGAAAACGCCCGGTCAAACCGACGATGCATCGGCTTGATCGGGCGTTTTCTCTGCATTCGATAATAAATAATTGTTTATACAAAACTTGTCAAGTATCAAGTTGAAATTACCGTTCACCGAAGTTTTTCTACCGCTCTAGTAATACTTGTTCAAACAACTAGCCAAATAGCGTATTGTACAAGTCAGCAAAAGGGGCAAAGTCCCCGAGCCAATCTCCGAAGGCGGCGGCAAAGGGTGCCGCCACGGTGTGAAAGGGTGGATTGTAATGAAGAACGAAATGAGCAGAAGGCAGTTCCTGGGCTTTGCTGGTTCCGCGGCTGCGGTTCTTGGTCTGGGCCTCGTGGGCTGCGGTGGTTCTGCCGGCTCTGGCTCCTCTGCTTCTGGTGACGCTGCCGAGGTCTACTTCCTCCAGTTCAAGCCCGAGGTCGACAAGGAGTGGAAGGAGATCGCCAAGGCGTACAAGAAGGAGAAGGGCGTCGAGGTCAAGATCGTGACCGCCGCCTCCAACACCTACGAGGAGAAGCTCAAGTCCGAGATGTCCAAGAGCTCCGCTCCGACGCTGTTCCAGGTCAACGGCCCCACCGGCCTTAAGAACTGGAAGGACTACTGCGCCGATCTTTCCGACACCAAGCTCCGCGGCGAGCTCATCGACGACTCCCTGGCGCTGCAGTCCGACGGCAAGGATCTGGGTATCGACTGGGTTCAGGAGAGCTACGGCATCATCTACAACAAGGAGCTCCTCGAGAAGGCCGGCTACAAGGCCGAGGACATCAACTCCTTCGACAAGCTGAAGGCTTGCGCCGATGACATCCAGGCCCGCAAGGACGAGCTCGGCGTTGACGGTGCCTTCACTTCCGCCGGCATGGATGACTCCTCCAGCTGGCGCTACACCACCCACCTCGCCAACCTCCCGCTCTACTACGAGTTCGAGAAGGAGCACAACCAGGAGGACGACGAGATCAAGGGCGAGTATCTCGACAACTTTAAGCAGATCTTCGACCTGTACATCACCGACTCCACCTGCGATCCTTCGCAGCTCGCCTCCAAGACCGGTGACGACGCCACCAACGAGTTCGCAACCGGCAAGGCCGTCTTCTACCAGAACGGCTCTTGGGCCTACGCCGACCTCACCAAGGCCGGTATGACCGACGACCAGCTCGGCATGCTGCCGATCTACATCGGCGTCGACGGCGAGGAGAACCAGGGCCTGTGCTCCGGCGGCGAGAACTACTGGTGCGTCAGCTCCCAGGCTTCCGAGGATGCCCAGAAGGCCACCGAGGACTTCATGTATTGGTGCGTCACTTCTGACACCGCCACCAGCATCATCGCTGACAAGATGGGTCTGACCGCCCCGTTCAAGAGCGCTAAGGAGACCACCAACGTCTTCTCTCAGCAGGCCGTTGCCATGGCCAAGGACGGCAAGAAGACCGTCGCTTGGGACTTCGTCTACATCCCCTCTGAGGAGTGGAAGAAGAACCTCAAGCAGGCCCTGATTGCCTACGCTGCCGATAACAGCAAGTGGGACGGCGTCAAGAACGCCTTCGTGGATGGCTGGAAGACCGAGAAGGCTGCTTCCGAGTAAGCAGTTGCTGCCCAAGCTATCTGATTAGCGACAGGGGGCGGGCAGACGTAGGTTTGCCCGCCCCCTGCATATTGAAAGGACCCTTCTATGGGCAAAGCACTCAAGCGCTGGTGGCCGCTCTTTATGCTGCCCACGTGCCTGGCGTTTATGATCGGGTTCGTGATTCCCTTTATCCAGGGTTTCTATCTCTCGTTCTGCCAGTTTATTACCATCAATAACGCGCACTTTGTCGGTATCGAGAACTACGTGCGCGCACTGACCGACCCGCAGTTCTCCACGTCGTTCTTCTTTACCGTGGCGTTTGCCTTCCTGTCGACGGTGCTCATCAACGTGATTGCCCTCGCCATCGCGCAGGCGCTCACTCGCAAGGCGCTCAAGGGCACCAACATCTTCCGTACGATTTTCTTTATGCCTAACCTGATTGGCGGCATTGTACTGGGTTACATTTGGCAGATTCTGATCAACTGCCTGCTCTCCAACGTGGGTGCCCAGCTTATCGCCCTCAACTCCGCCGCTGGCTTCTGGGGCCTTATCATCCTGACCCTGTGGCAACAGGTCGGCTACATGATGATCATCTACATCGCCGGTCTGCAGTCCATTCCGTCTGATTACATCGAGGCCGCCAAGGTCGACGGCGCTACGGCATGGCAGACGTTTTGGAAGGTTAAGATCCCCAACCTGATGCCGACCATCACCATCTGCCTGTTCCTGTCCATCACCAACGGCTTTAAGCTGTTCGACCAGAACCTCGCCCTTACCGGTGGTGCCCCGGCGCACTCCACCGAGATGCTCGCCCTGAACATCTACAACACGTTCTATTCGCGTGCTGGCATCGCATGGCAGGGCATCGGTCAGGCCAAGGCAGTTATCTTCTGCATCCTGGTTGTCGCTATTTCTATGATCCAGCTTAAGGCCACGAGGTCCAAGGAGGTGCAGCAGTAATGAAACGCGATAAGGCTATTAACCGCGCGCTCTCGATCTTCTTTACGATTCTGTCGCTCGCGTGGATCTACCCTGTGTTCATGATTGCGCTCAATTCCTTTAAGAAGGGGACCGCAATCAGCACCACCACGGCGTTCGATCTGCTCACGCCCGAGACGTTCAACGGCCTCGCAAACTACGTGCACGCTCTTAACGAGCAGGGCTTTGCCTCGGCGTTTATGTACTCGCTCATCATCACAGTCACGTCGGTCGTGCTGATTCTGGTGTGCTGCTCCATGTGCGCTTGGTACGTGGTTCGTGTCAACAACAAGATCTCGAACTTCTTCTATTACCTGTTCGTGTTCTCGATGGTCGTACCGTTCCAGATGCTGATGTTCACGCTGTCCAATTTGGCGGACCGCATCGGCTTTAATACGCCGTTCAACATCTGCTTTATCTATCTGGGCTTTGGCGCGGGCCTGGCGGTCTTTATGTTCGCCGGCTTTGTAAAGAACATCCCGCTCGAGATTGAGGAAGCGGCCATGATTGACGGCTGCAACCCGGTTCAGGTGTTCTTTAAGATCGTTCTCCCCATCATGAAGCCCACCTATCTTTCGGTCGGCATCCTCGAGACCATGTGGGTCTGGAACGACTACCTGCTGCCCTACCTTACGCTCGACTCCACCAAGTACAAGACCATTCCTATTTTGATCCAGTACTTCCGCGGCGGCTATGGCCACGTCGAGCTCGGCCCCATGATGGCCTGCATCATGATGGTCGTTGTCCCCATCGTCATCATGTACATCTTCTGCCAGAAGTACATCATCGACGGTGTGGTGGCAGGTGCCGTCAAGGGCTGATGCCGTAACTGTTTTGCAAGTTTTGGCGGCGCCCCTCAGCGCGGCGCCGCGTATCGAAAGGTAGAGACATGGCCGAGATCGTTCTCAAACATGTTCAGAAGGTGTATCCCAACAACGAGTCAAAAAAGAAGGGCTTCTTTGGCAAAAAGAAGAAGACCGAGGAGAAGAAGCACAACCTCAAGGTTACCGAGGACGGTGTGCTCGCTGTAGAGGACTTCAACCTCACCGTTCACGACCAGGAGTTCATCGTCCTCGTTGGCCCCTCTGGCTGCGGTAAGTCCACGACGATGCGCATGGTCGCCGGCCTAGAGGACATTACCTCCGGCGACGTGCTCATCGACGGCAAGCGCGTCAACGACGTGGCGCCCAAGGACCGCGACATCGCCATGGTGTTCCAGAGCTACGCTCTGTACCCCAATATGACGGTGTACGAGAACATGGCATTTACGCTCGAGCTCAAGAAGGTCCCCAAGGACGAGATCGACCGCAAGGTTCGCTCTGCTGCCGAGATCCTGGGCATTACCGAGTATCTCGACCGTAAGCCTAAGGCGCTTTCGGGTGGCCAGCGCCAGCGCGTCGCCATCGGCCGCGCCATCGTGCGAGACCCCAAGGTCTTCCTGATGGACGAGCCGCTGTCCAACCTGGACGCCAAGCTTCGTAACCAGATGCGTGCCGAGCTCATTAAGCTGCGCCACGAGATCAAGGGCACGTTCATTTATGTTACTCACGACCAGACCGAGGCTATGACCCTCGGTGACCGTATCGTGGTCATGAAGGACGGCGTCGTCCAGCAGATCGCCACCCCGCAGGAGGTCTTCAACCATCCCGCGAACATCTTCGTCGCCGGCTTTATCGGCGTGCCGCAGATGAACTTCTTCGATGCCCAGCTGGTGCGCTCGGGCAACGGCTTTACTGTCAAGACCGAGGATATGAACGTGGCGCTCGCCCCGGAGACTTGCGCTCAGCTTGCCCTCAACTGGGACGGCGGCGACGTGAAGGAGATTACGGCCGGCGTGCGCCCCGAGCAGATCCTGCTTGCCGACAAGGGCGAGGAGGGTGCGCTCCAGGGCACCGTCGAGGTGACCGAGCTCATGGGCTCGACCGAGCATGTCCACGTGACCGCTCCCGACGGCCAGTTTGTCCTGATTATCCCCGTCGTCGACCTCGAGGCCAGGGGCGCGCTCAAGGCTGGCGACCCCATCTGGTTCAAGTTCGAGAAGAACGCGACTCATCTCTTCGATAAGGTGTCTGGCAAGAACCTGATCTAGGCCCGGTGCATCCAGGCCCTCCCTTTGGGCGACTGCGGCTTTGCCATCCTTTTGCCGCGGTCACATATAAGGCTCCCCTCCCGTCCACTGGGCGAGAGGGGAGCCTTTCTTTGTGTTGGGACTGTCTGACCGGTCGTTTGTCTCGATCTGTAACGGATAGGGCCGATTTCGGACGTTAGATGTTACAGATCGAGACGGTTCCGCTGAGCTAACCATTTCATCTAAATCTGTAACACCAAAGGCGAATTTCACCTGCTAGATGTTACAGATTGAGATAAACCCAAGGGGAGGGGCCGGTATGTCTCAATCTGTAACGGCTGGGACCGTTTTGGTTGAGTAGTTGTTATGGATCGAGATTGTTTGGCCGAGTCGGATCACAGGGTAACGTGCGGGCACAAAAAACGGAGCCGCGTTGCCGTGGCTCCGTTTTCAAGAGGATGGGCGATGAAACCGAATTAGCTCAGGTGCCAGATCTCGTCGTTGTACTGGGAGATCGTACGGTCGGACGAGAAGGTGCCGGCGTTGGCGATATTGATGAGCGCCTTGCGCATCCAGGCGTCCTGGTCCTCGTAGTCGGCCAGCACGCGCTCCTTGGTCTGGATGTACTCCTCAATGTCGAGCAGGGCCATAAACCAGTCCTTGCCCTTAATGTCGTCGTGCAGGCGCTGCAGGCGCTCGGCGTTGCCGGTTGCCATAAAGGCCGGGTTGGTGATGAAGTCCACCAGCAGTTTAATTCCGGGCTTGCGGTAGAGCGCACCGGCGTTGTAGGTGCCGTCGGCGTAGAGCTGCTCGACCTGTTTGGACGAGGCACCAAAGGTATAGATGTTCTCGTCGCCCACGAGCTCGGCAATCTCCACGTTGGCACCGTCGAGCGTGCACAGGGTTAGGGCGCCGTTGAGCATGAACTTCATGTTGGAGGTGCCGCTCGCCTCCTTGGAGGCCAGGCTGATCTGCTCGGAGATGTCAGCGGCGGGGATCACGCGCTCGGCGGCGGTGACGTTGTAGTTCTCGATCATGACAACCTGCAGGTAGGGAGCCACGTCGGGGTCGTTTGCAATCCACTGCGACAGCGTCAGGATCAGATGGATGATGTCCTGCGCGATAGTGTAGGCAGGCGCCGCCTTGCCGCCAAAGATGATGGTGACGGGGTGCTTAGGCCTGTTGCCGTTCTTGATATCAAAGTACTTCCAGATGATGTAGAGCGCGAGCATCTGCTGACGCTTGTACTCGTGGATGCGCTTGACCTGGACGTCGATGATGGCGTTGGAGGGAATGGTCACGCCCTGCTCGAGCGCCATGAACTGGCGCATGATGGCCTTGGCCTCGACCTTGGTGGCGGCCAGGCGCTCAAGAACATCCTTGTCGTCGGCGAACTTGGCGAGTTTGCTCAGATCGCCGGTGCTGCGCCAGTCGGTGCCGATCACATCGTCGAGCAGGCTGGCGAGCGCGGGGTTGGCCCCATGGATCCAGCGGCGGAAGGTGATGCCGTTGGTCTTGTTGGAGAACTTCTCGGGATAGATCTCGTAGAACGGATGAAGCTCGGTGTCCTCCAGGATCTTGGTGTGGAGGGCGGCTACGCCGTTGATGGAGAAGCCAAAGTGGATGTCCATGTGGGCCATGTGGACGGTGTCGTATTCGTCGATGATGGCGACGCGCGGGTCATCGTGCTCGGCCTTCGCGATCTCATCGAGCTTGACGATAATGTCGGCGATGGCAGGGGAGACCTTCTGCAGGCTGACGAGCGGCCACTTCTCGAGCGCCTCGGCAAGAATCGTGTGGTTAGTGTAGGCGACCATGGAGCGTACGATGGTCACGGCCTCGTCAAACTCGATGCCATGCTCGGTGGTGAGCAAGCGAATGAGCTCGGGGATGACCATGGTGGGGTGCGTGTCGTTAATTTGGACCACGGCGTAGTCGGCCAGATCGTGCAGGTTGCTGCCGCGCTCGATGGCCTCGTCGATCAGGAGCTGGGCGGCGTTGCTCACCATGAAGTATTCCTGGTAGATGCGAAGCAGGCGGCCCTGCTCGTCGGAATCGTCGGGGTAGAGGAACAAGGTGAGGTTTTTGGCGATCTCGGTCTTGTCGAAGTCGATGGAGCTGCCGGGGACCAGGCCGTCGTCGACGCTCGCCAGGTCGAACAGGCGCAGACGGTTCTTGGTGGGCTGGCCGTAACCGGGCACGTCGATGTTGACGAGCTTGGAGGTAACGGCAAAATCGCCGAACTCGACGGTGTAGGAGCGGTCGTCGTCGACTAGGATGTCCTGCTCACCGAGCCACTCGTCGGGGACGGCCTTCTGCTGGTTGTCGACAAAGCGCTGACGGAACAGGCCGTAGTGATAGTTGAGGCCCACGCCATCGCCGGTCAAGCCCAGCGTGGCGATGGAATCCAGGAAGCATGCGGCCAGGCGGCCCAGGCCGCCGTTGCCGAGCGACGGCTCGACCTCGAACTCCTCGATCTTGTTGAGGTCGTGGCCTGCGGCGGTGAGCTGGTCCTTAACCTCGTCGTAGATGCCGAGGTCGATCATGTTGTTGATGAGCAGCTTGCCGATCAAAAATTCGGCGGAAATGTAATAGAGCTTTTTCTTGCCGTTGTTGAGCGGGCAGGCGGCGGAGCGCTCCTGCACGAGTTTGACCAGCAGCTTGTAAATGCGACGGTCGTCGAGCTGCTCGAGCGAGGTGCCAAAAGACTGCTCGGCGAGTTCCATGAGGTTAATTTGGGGCATGTTTCCTCCTGTAATGGGTTGATTACATGTCTGCAATTCATAAGAATCCCGCGCGAGGGGATTGGGGTGGCCTCGCGCGGGTAAGCAAGCGCGTCCGCACGGTGGGGAGGGGTCGGGCGCGGTAGCTCCTATTGAGGAAGCTCGATTTCGGCTTCCGACGGGATGCGGAAGTAGGTCTCGGTCCAGTCGGTGAGTTTGTGCTCGAGCTCGCGGGTGATGGCGCCGTCGAGCATGCGCCAGGTCCAGTTGCCGCCCAGCGTGGCAGGGGTGTTGATGCGCGCCTCGTTGCCCAAGTTGAGCAGGTCCTGCATGGTGTAGATGCACGTGTCGCTCACGCTGGCTGCGATGGTTCGGTTGAGCGCGTCGGCGATGGGTTCGCCGGCCTGCTGATGGGTGTACAGAGCTGTCTGCTCGCGCTGACGCGGGGTAGCCGTTCCCTCAAACCAGCCGCGTGCCGTCTCGTTGTCGTGAGTGCCCACGTAGGCGACGGTGTTGGCAATGTAGTTGTGCGGCAGGTAGTACGAGTTAGTGCCCTCAAAGGCAAACTGCAGGATCTTCATGCCGGGGAAGCCCGAGTTGTCGCGCATATCGATGACGCCGGGGGTGAGGAAGCCCAGGTCCTCGGCGATGATGGGCAGCGTGCCGAGCTTTTCCTCGAGTGTCTTGAAGAGCTTGAGGCCGGGACCCTGCGTCCACGAACCGTAGGACGAATCAGGCGAGGAGAACGGCACCTCCCAATAGGCCTCGAAGCCGCGGAAGTGATCCAGGCGGATGACGTCGTACATGTCGAGGGCGGCGCGAATGCGGCCCTCCCACCAGGAGAAGCCGTCGGCCTCCATGGCGTCCCAGTCGTAGATGGGGTTGCCCCAGTACTGGCCGGTAGCCGAGAACTGGTCGGGCGGCGTGCCGGCGACGCTCACGGGATTGCCGGCGGCGTCGATCTTAAAGAGCTCAGGTGTCGCCCACATCTCGACGGAGTCACGCGAGACATAGATGGGCAGGTCGCCGATGATGAGAATGTCGCGCTCGTTGGCATAGGCCTTGAGGCGGCTCCACTGGCGATCGAAGAAGTACTGCGTCATCTGGTGGTAGAGCATACGCGCCGGATGGTCGGCGCAGACCTTGGCGGAAGCCTCGCCGCGGGTGCGGAGCTCCGCGGGCCACTCCCAAAACGCCTTGAGACCGCACTCCTCTTTGACGGTCATGAACTCACAGTAGGGGATGAGCCAGTCCTCGTTGGCCTGGATAAAGTCATCGAAATCGGCCGGCTTGTCGGCAGCAAAGCGCTCGGCGGCGCGGTCGAGAATCTGACGGCGGCCGCCAAAGATAGCACCGTAGTCGACATTGCTGGGGTCGGATCCCAGATACACGCCATCGATATCGCGCTGCTCCAGATACCCTGCCTCGATAAGCTCGGCAAAGTCGATAAAGTTGGGGTTGCCTGCGCGGGCCGAGAACGACTGATAAGGCGAATCGCCATAGCTGGTCGTCGTAAGGGGCAGAATCTGCCAGTAATGTTGTTTGCACGAGGCGAGAAAATCGACGAAGTCGTAGGCATTCCAGCCAAAGCCGCCGATTCCGTATGGTCCGGGCAGAGATGAGACGGGCATGAGGACGCCGCTTGCACGCTCCATGAATGCGCTCACCAACCTTCTTGTTGTGGGGTCGGCCTGCCGATGGGTGTGCAGTCCGCCTCCGATGTTCTGATTCGATACGCCTATTGTAAAACATGTTGTTTAAACATGTACAGGCAAGATAAAAAAGTTGGTCGATTTTCGGCGAATGGCTACATGCCATGAAAAAGCCCCGACCTCACAACGTGAGATCGGGGCAAGAACGGTATGTAGGTTTTTGCTACTCGGCGTCGGTGAAGCCGTTGGGGTTGTGGCTCTGCCAGTTCCAGCTATCGCGGCACATGTCCGCGATGTCGTACTGGGCCTTCCAGCCCATCATGCGCTCGGCCTTGGAGGCATCGCACCAGTTGGCAGCGATGTCGCCGGCGCGGCGCTCGCGGATCACGTAGGGCAGCTCCTTGCCACAAGCCTTGGAGAAGGCGGCGACGACCTCGAGTACCGAGGTGCCGGTGCCGGTGCCCAGGTTAAAGATCTCGACGCCGGTCTTGCCGTTCATCCAGTTAAGGGCGGCAACGTGACCAGAGGCCAGATCGCACACGTGGATGTAGTCGCGCACGCCGGTGCCGTCGGGGGTGGGGTAGTCGTTGCCAAAGACCTGAACGGCCTCGAGCTTGCCCACGGCGACCTGGGCGACATAGGGCACCAGGTTGTTGGGGATGCCCTTGGGGTCCTCGCCGATCAGGCCCGACGGATGAGCGCCGATGGGGTTGAAGTAACGGAGCAGCACGACGTCCCACTCGGGGTCGGCGGTGTGGACGTCCATAAGGATCTGCTCGATCATCCACTTGGTCCAGCCATAGGGGTTGGTTGCGGGCTTCTTGGGGTCTTCCTCGGTGACGGGCGGGTTGTCCGGGTCGCCGTAGACGGTCGAGGAGCTCGAGAAGATGATGGACTTGCAGCCATGGTTGCGCATGACGTCGATGAGCACCAGGGTGTTCTCGATGTTGTTGTGGTAGTACTCGACGGGCTTGCTCACCGACTCGCCGACGGCCTTAAAGCCGGCAAAGTGGATGACACGGTCGATCTGATGGGTATCGAAGATCTTGTTCATCGCATCGCGGTCGAGCACGTTGGCCTCGTAGAAGGTGAGGTTCTTGGCGGCCTCGTCGCCCACGATGGTCTTGACGCGGTCGACGGCGACGGCGCTGGAGTTGGAGAGATCATCGACGATGACGACCTGGTAGCCACCCTCGAGCAGCTGAACGACGGTGTGCGAGCCGATAAAGCCGGCGCCACCGGTAACGAGGACGCAGGTGTCTTTGGGGTCGAGTGCTTTGGACATGTAGTCTCCTATCGAATCAGGAACACTTCTAGAGGGGAGTATAGCGCAGGCGGGGACGCCCAAATGGTGCACTGTAGGAAAAGCAGAGGATTATGTTAACGTACTCATATAAGAGCTTGCTCAATTGTTACCTCAAATTTGACAATTGATTACGAGCCGCCGACCTTGTAGTTTCCTGCCGTTCGTGGAAATCGTTGGGACGCGCCATATGTACGCTAATATGTATGAGTTGAGCGACATATAAATAAGCATGTAACGGAGTACATATGTCACCAAACAGCGATTCCATCCTTTCCCAGGAGCTCTCGCGCCGCACTGCCCTTAAGGCCCTGTTCGGCGCCGCTTCTGCGGCAGTTCTTTTTGGCCTGCCCACTCGCGCCCATGCGGCGGAGGCTTCCAAAGAAACCACCGATAAATTGAATGCCGCCCAGGCCCAGCTCGACGAGGTTCAGGCCCAGCTCGACAGCATCGCAAATGAGTATGCGGCGCTGGCCAACAAGAATGCCCAGACCCTCAACGACATCGAGAATGTCCAGGGCAAGATTGACGACACGCAGGCCCAGATCGATGAAAAGAAGGCCGAGCTCAAGAAGAAGCGCAACGACCTTTCCGATCGCGTGGCCGCCAGCTACAAGTCCGGCGGTACGAACATCCTGTCGCTGCTGCTGGCCTCTGGCTCGTTTGAGGAACTCGTCGCCAACGCGCATTACGTTGAGAAGATCAACAAGAGCGACCGCGATGCCATCGAGGATATCCAGACGATTCAGGCTGAGCTCGACGCACAGAAGACCGAGCTCGAATCACAAAAGGCCGACCTGGAGAAACTCAAGGACCAGCAGACGGCTCAGATGCAGGATATGCAGGCCAAGCAGCAAGAAGTCCAGACCGTGCTGAACGGTCTTTCCGACGACGTCAAGGAACTCATGGCTCAGCGCGATTCCGAGATCCTCGCTGCCGCCCAGGCCGAGGAGGCCGCTAGGAAGGCGGCTGCGGCAGCCGCGGCCTCTGCGAACACGGGCTCTTCTTCGGGTGGCGGCTCGTATGCCGGCGGCACCCCGCAACAGACGGGCGGTTCGGGCAAGCAGCAGGCCGTCGTCAATGCGTGCTACTCGACGCCTTCTCCCGGCCAGGGCTGGTGTGCTGCCTGGGTTACCAACGTCTTCCGCAATGCCGGCGTGGGCTATTTTGGCGGCAACGCGTGTGACATGTTCAACGCCTGGTGCTATAGCTCCGACCGCTCGGCGCTGCAGGTGGGCATGATCGTGGCCGATTCCTCGCACAGCGGCACGGGTGCTCCGGGCCTTATCTACGGTCATGTGGGTATCTACGTTGGCGGCGGCATCGTTATGAGCAACGAGGGTGCCATTACGTCTAAGTCGCTTGATTCGTTTATTAGCTTCTATGGTACTGGCTCTGGCGTGCGTTGGGGCTGGCTTGGCGGTATTGCGCTGTCGTAAAGCCGACTGGGCCGCGTGCCCGCCCGCAATATATTTGATTGCCTACTCGGGCAGTCCTACTCGCTCACAGGGTGCACCAATTGCTCCGCGGCTCATGTGGAGCGTGCAGTCAGTTTTATGCTTCGCAGGTGCCTTCGGTCGGTTGGACTAAAAGCGCGACATGCGGGGTGAAACATTAGCCATAAAGACAAAAGGCCCCGAAAGGGGCCTTTTTGTTAACGATTGCAATTGTGGCTAAACTAGGCGTTGGCCGGTAGACCGCCAAGCCGGCAGACAAAACTTGCACGATCTCCGCGGGTGTATGTTCTCGAGTAGGCGACGGCGTTTCCTCTTGTATCGAAGAGTACGCTCGTTCGCAGCATGACCGCATCGCCGGCGCTGATGTCGAGCATACTCGATTCGCGCGTTTCCATGTGCACCAAGTCGAGCGTCTCGCTGGCGCGATCGAGAACGATGCCATCCATGCGGAAAGCCTCGGAAAGAGAGAAGACGGTAAAATCAACGCTCATAAGGCTCGGGGCGACCTTTGGGTTAAGATAGTTCTCTTCAAGCGAGATGGGAGAAATTCGGTCCTGGCGAACAAGGGTTACACGAAGGATGTTCTCGTCGGCGTCAATCCCGAAGTAATCCGAGAATAGTGGACCGGCGTTTCTGACCGCCTTCGAGACGATTCTGGTGCTTACCAGCTCAGATGCAAGCTGGTCTCCAAGGAGGCTTTCGAACCCGCCGATAAGCGTTTCTTCGGTCGCAATCTGTCTTCCGGTGACAAACACACCCTTTCCGTGAATGCTTCTAAGGAGCCCTTCTTCGATAAGGCCGCTTATCGCTTTTCTGACCGTGGGGCGCGTCACGTCGAAACGTTTGCATAGCTCGGATTCCGATGGAATTAACTTGCCTGCGGCATATTTGCCGGAAGCAATATCCTCTCTAAGCGCCTCATGAATAATGACGTAGAGAGGTTTTTTAGTCTGTACTACCATTGCAGGCTCACTTTTGAGATTTTTGATTCATCGACAAGGCGTGATTCGCTGGCAAAGAGCGTTTTATTTGGGAGGACGGTCGCTTCGCAATACTCGACAACGGCGCCAAACTGTTCAGTTGCCAAAACCTCGAGCTTAAAGACCTGGGTTCCGGGCTCGACTTCGAGTAGCTGGGCGGCGTCGCTATCGATTGGTGCCATCGATAGACGTTCCAGGCCCTTCGAGACGCTTATGCCGTATTTGTTGATCAAAACGTTGTAGAGAGATATCCGCGAAAAATCGCTGACTTCGATATCGGGACAAAGCGTCCTGTTGATGTAGGAGGTTTCTACCGAGCAGCGGATTCCGTCCACAAGACGAACGCGCTTGAGGAGAAACACCTTCTTTTCCGGGTCAATATGAAGCAGTTTGGACACTCTGTCATTAGGAGAGAGAACTTCGGCGCGAAGTACGATCGCGCTGGGTGTTGACCCCGTAGCGCTGAGTTCTTCGGAGAATCCGGCGGCTTTCTGCAGGACTCGAACGGGGCGCTTGGGAGCGATAAAAGCGCCCGATCCCTTTTTGAGCGTGATGACGTGGAGTCCGGCAAGGCGCTTGAGGGCGGCGCGGACCGCAGTGCGGCTGACGCCGAACCGCTCTGTGAGCTCTCGTTCCGAGGGGAGTTTATCCCCGCAAGAGAAGCGTCCACGCCTGATGAGGGCGAGAACACCTTCCATGGCTTGTTCATAAGGCGGAGTTCCGTTGATTGTTTCCGACATATGGCCGCTTTCGCTTGAAGACGAGAGACACGCTCTCGACGGTTTCGTTTGAGAAGAGTATATCGTCCAAGCTTCTACTGGAAAAGAAATGGAACGAAATACCATTAGATAAAAAGAAGATTGATTTAGAAAAATCTTACTTGTAAACGTAGTGGTACTAATTTATACTACATGCCAACGAACCCAAACAAAAAGGGTTGACGTCAGAAAGGGGCAGTAATGGTTAAGGAAAAGATTGAGCTGGCTAAGTTCGATATTGAGTCGTATCTCGACGAAGGACACAAGGTGATTGGAACGTATGGGGATATGAAGGCCCTTGCAGACGAGGTCTATGAGCAGGGGTTCTCAAATATCGTGCTCATCGGTATCGGCGGCACGATTGATGAATTCGAGACCGTGCGTTACCTCATCGAGCGCCATTCGAAGATTGACGTCGCCGTTCTCAATGCAGCCGAATACATGGTCCTCGGTTCGACAAAGATTGGACCCGATACGCTGGTCGTGACGCTTAGCTCTTCTGGCAATACCAAAGAAATCATGCAGGTGGCCGAGGATTTGGCAGTCAAGGGTATGAAGCTGCTTGCCTTTACCAAGAAGGACACGCCGCTTGAGAGGGCTGCTGGCGTTTCCGCCATCATGCCCATCACCAAGGGCTTTGATGAACTCCACTATGTGCAGATGTTTGCCTTTTTCTTCCGCCTGCTTAATCGCCGCGGCGAGTTTGACGCCTATGATGACTACCTCGAGCAGACTCAGCGTATTTTCGAGCAGCTGGTGGACATTCGCATTCAGTTTGAACCTCGCGCCCAGGAGATTGCAGAGAAATATGCTCTGGCACCGTACTCGATGTTTATCGGCTCTGGTGCCCTGTGGGGCGAGACGGTGATGTACGCCATGTGCATGCTCGAGGAAATGCAGTGGAAGCGTACGCGCCCCATCAGCTCTCCGGAGTTCTTCCACGGAACACTCGAGCTGGTGGAGCCCGGCGTGCCGGTGTTCCTTTTTAAGGGAGAAGACGAGTGCCGCGATCTTGACGACCGCGTCGACCGTTTTCTCAAGAGCGGCGTGACCAAGGACGAGGACATCGTCGTCATCGATACGGCGGAGTTTGCAGTCGATGGGCTTGATTCTCAGTTCCGTACGATTGTCTCCCCGTTGATTCTGACCGCCTTGGCATCCGAGCGCATGGCGTCTCATTACGAGACGGTCACCAAGCACAATCTTAAGTACCGCCGTTATTATCGTCAGTTTGACTATTAATCGAGCCTCGAATCTTGATGGGAGGCTTACTGTGGTCAAGCTATTTCGAATCGACCACCGGCTGTTGCACGGACAGGTCATTTTCTCTTGGGTAAATGCGCTGGGCGTCGACTGCATTCTGGTGGCAAACGACAATGTTGCCCAAAGCGAGGAGAGAAAGACGGTTCTTCGCATGGCAAAGCCAGCAGGAGTCAAGCTCGTGATGAAGTCCGTCGATAAGTCCATAGAGGCTATTAACTCGGGTATAACGAACAAGTATAAGCTGATGGTGATTGTGGGCAGCGTTGCGGATGCCTATAAATTGGCAAAAGAATGTCCGTCAATAACGAAGGTTAATTATGGCAACACGCTGCAATCGCCTACGACTAGGCAGCTCAGCGAACAGATATTTCTTGAAGCGGATGAGCTCGAGAAAACTGCAGAGCTTATTGCGGACGGCATCGTGTGCGAGATTCAACCTCTATCGGTCGATAGATCGATAAATATCGCTGACATCCTGTAACTCCCGATTGGAGGAGTCATGTTACTGAAAGCTTTTCTGATTGGTCTCGTGGGTGCATGGGGCTATATCGAGAATCAATTCGGCACCCTGTATTCGGGGCGTCCGATTGTTTTGGGGCCGCTCGTCGGTTTGATCCTTGGGGATCTTCAAGCAGGTCTGCTCATCGGTGCGACGCTCGAACTTATGTTCATGGGTGCCATTTCTATCGGAGCGTATATTCCGCCTGATGTAAACGTTGGCGGCGTGCTCGCGACCGCTTTTGCCATCACACTCGGTAAGAGTGTCGAGGCGGCGGTGACACTTGCGATGCCGATTGCCGTCGTTTCGCTCGGCCTCCGCAACTTTGTATTCGCGGTTACGCCCGTCTTCTTGAAGATCGGCGATGAGGGCGCTCGTGAGGGAAACGTCAAAAAGATCTACCTGTGCCATTGGCTTATGGGTTTGTTCCTCATTCTTGAGCCGTTCGTACTGTGCTTCCTTGGCTATTATCTGGGTGCCGAAGCTGTGACAAATCTTTTGAACAGCATTCCTCGGTTTATTCTTGACGGCATGGGCCTCGCCGCAGGCATTCTTCCCGCAATAGGCTTTGCGATGCTGCTGCGCATGATTCTGTCCAAAGAACTGATTCCGTTCTATATTTTGGGTTTCTTGCTTGCCGCTTATCTTCAGGTGCCGGTACTTGGTATCGCTCTTATCGCCATCATTATCGTAGTCGAGAAGTTTGACCTGTTGCATTCCAATTCGCAGGGCGCAGTTGTTCTTGAGGGGGCTGATGACAGTGAAGAGTTCTAACGAGACTCCCATCAAAGAGGGTTCATGCATCACTCGTGGTGATTTGATTCGATCGTCCGTTAATATCGGCTCGCTTGGAGTTGAGTTTTCTTGGAATTATCCCCGTCAGATGCATATCGGCTTCTGCCTGATGATCGAGAAGATGCTCTCGAAGATTTACGAAGGGAATCCCGAGGGCTATAAGGCCGCGCTTGCGAGGCATCTGGAGTTTTTTAACATTACCGACTGCCTGAATCCGTTTGTCGGTGGCGTGGTAGTTTCGATGGAGGAGCGAGTTGCCCGCGGTGAAATTGACGGCCAAGCGGTGACGGATGTCAAAACTGCGCTCATGGGGCCGCTTTCCGGTATCGGTGATTCGATTTTCTTGGGCACGCTGCGAGTGCTCGCGGTTGCGGTTGGAACTTCGCTAAGCCTTTCGGGCAATATCTTGGGTCCGTTCGTCTATCTGCTCATCTATAACGTCCCGGCGTTTATTGTTCGTGTTATGGGTGCACTGAAGGGCTATGAACTGGGATTTTCGCTCCTTGAAGCTGCGCAGAAGAGCGGCTTGATGCAGAAGGTCATGCGCGCTGCGGGCATCGTTGGTGTAATGACCATCGGTTGTATGGTCGCGACTATGTTTTATGCTCAGATTCCGATTGTCCTCGGAAGCGGCGACGGCGCCCAGACGGTCCAGCAGATTCTCGATAGCATCATGCCCGGCGTGTTGGGCCTGGGCTTTACGAGTCTGTTTATTGGGCTTCTCAAGCATAAGGTCAGCCCCAACTGGATTATCGTTGGAACCATGTTGTTCTCTATCTTCTGTTCTTACTTTGGTCTCATGGCCTCCGCCTAGCTCCTAAATATCCTTTTCGTAAAGAGCGGGGTCCTTGCATGCGTGCGAGGGCCCCGCTCGGCATTAAAGGTGGTTTGGGCAATCAAAAGGCCCCTTTCGGGGCCTTCTTTTTATAAAAATTCGCCTACTCGGTGGACTTCGGGTTCTAGGTCTACGTCGAATTGGTCTTTGACGGTTGCTTGGATGTGGCGGATGAGTTCGTCGACGTCGGCTGCGGTGGCGTGGTCGGCGTTGACGATGAAGCCGCAGTGTTTTTCGCTCACCTGGGCGCCGCCGACGGCGTGGCCGCGCAGACCGGCGTCCATGATGAGCTTGCCGGCAAAGTGGCCCTCGGGGCGCTTGAAGGTGGAGCCGGCGCTCGGCATGTCGAGCGGCTGCTTGTCCTCGCGGCGTTGGCGGTAGTCGTCCATGTCGGCCTTGATCATCGCGGCGTTGCCCGGGGCGAGATTGAAAGTGGCCGAAAGCACGATAAAGCCGTCGTCGGCGATGCGGCTCTTGCGATAACCCAGGTTGAGCTCGTCGACATCGAACTCGATGATATTGCCGCTGCCGCGGGTGCCGTCGTCGAGCATGCGAGCGGGCTTGTAGACGCGTACAGATTCCAGCACATCGGCCATGCAGGTACCGTAGGCGCCGGCGTTCATGTAGCAGGCGCCGCCGACCGATCCGGGGATACCCGAGATGGGCTCCATGCCGGTGAGGCAGGCTTCGGCGGCAGTCGCGGCGACATCGGAAAGCAAGGCGCCGGCTGCCGCTGTGACGTGCGTGCCGTCGACCGTAATGTCGGAGAGGCCCTTGCCCAGCGCTACGACGACGCCGCGGATGCCCTTGTCACCGACGAGCAGGTCGGAGCCGTTGCCCACGATGGTGAGTGGCAGATCGCAGCGATAACAGGTATCGAGCGTGGCGACGAGACCCTGCTCGGTGTCGGGCGTGACAAAGACATCGGCCGGGCCGCCGATCTTAAACGTGGTGTGCTCGCGCATGGGCTCGCTCATGAGTACGTTGTCCTCGCCGGCAACGCCGGCGAGCGCGCAGAGCAGGTCCTCGTTAAAAAAATCATTCTCGTGCATACGAATATCCGCCTTATGGTGGTCGTTTTCATCAATCGAATGCAATATACCCCACCCGGATGGATTTGGTGCAAAGTAACCTGACCCCAATGCATCACATAGTGCAAGGGGGGTCAGGTTGCTTTGCACCAATCGCGGCGATAAAACAGCCGTCCACCGGATTGGTAAAGTATTTATCACCGAGGTAGATGGGCAGTCGCTATACTTTCAAGAGATTGCGCGTAAACCCGGAAGGAGCGAGATGGCCAATAAAGTCACCCTCAAGCAGATCGCCCAGGAGGTGGGGCTTTCCCCTTCGTCGGTCTCGCTTGTTCTCAATAATCGGCCCTGTCGCATCTCGGAAGAAAACCGCAAGCTCATCAAGGAGGTCGCGGCGCGCAACCACTATGTTCCTAACCAGATCGCGCGCAGCCTGGTCATGCGCGAGTCGCGCACACTGGGCCTTATCGTTCCCAATATCGAGAGCCGCTTTTTTGCCTCTCTCGCCGGCAGCTTGGAAAAGCGCTGCCGCGAAGATGGCTATGCGCTCTTTATTACCAGCTCGGGTGGAAGCGCCGATGACGATTTGGAACTGCTGCGCCAGCTGGTGACGCGCGGCGTCGACGGCGTTTTTCTGGTGGTGGGTGACGAGTTCTCCGACGATCGCGCCCTGCGCGAGGAGGTGAGCCATCTGCCCATTCCTGCCGTGATGGTTGACCGCGCCATTGAGGGCCTTGAGTGCGACAAGGTGATGTTCGACCACGAGATGGGCGGCTACATGGCCACGCGGTATCTGATTGAGCAGGGTCATCGCCGCATCGCCTGTCTGGTTAACGCGCGTCGCTCCAACACGGGCCGCAAGCGACTCGCCGGTTATGAGCGCGCGCTGCGCGAGGTGGGGCTGCCCATCGACGCGCGCCTGGAGTTTGAGAGCGAGTACTACATTCCGAGCGCATACGAGGCCTCGGAGGCGGTGCTTGCAACCGATGCCACCGCCGTGTTCGCAAGCTCGGACAACATTGCCCTCGGTCTGCTCAAGCGCTTGCACGAGATGGGGAAGAGCATCCCGAGCGATATCTCGGTCGTAAGCTATGACAACTCGGCGGCCGACGTTCTCTTTGAGCCGGCGCTGACCGCGATTGATCAGGATCCCGGTGTCCTTGCGGAGCATGCTTTTGGCTGCATGTCCAAGCGTCTTGCCGGTAGGGGCGGTAGGCGTGCCGAAGAGGTCGTTCTGGAGCCGGCGCTTATCGTGAAGGGCAGTGTGCTTGACCTTACCGAATATAGCTAAGCGCACTTGTTTGTTTGCATAGATTGCATGCGGAGTGTCCGCTATTTGCCGGCGGGGCCGGGGTGCCTGATTTGTTTTGAGAAGTTCGCGAAGTCCACTTCTCAAAACAAAGCAGACACCCCGGCCCTCGTCCATGAACTTTTCCGCTGAGCGAGCCATAGGCGCCACGCACCGATGCGATAAAGCGGCGGCTTGAAATTGGTGCTATATTCAGCTTGAGTTGTTTAATGCTAGTACGGGAGGCTGATATGGGGCTGTTCAAGAAGAAAAACCCGCAGGATGCCTTTGATCCCGATGTGTTTACCATCACGGATACGATTTTGGACCCGCCGCGGTTTACATTTTTGCCGGCTATCTATCAGGATGCCACGCGCCGCAAGTGGGCCGTGCATCAGCGCGGCGGCGAGCCGAAGATTTTTGACTATGCGGACGTGTTGCAGTGCGAAGTGGCCGAGGCGGGCGATCCGGAGGCCGAAGAAGCGGTCTCTAAACAGGAATTTGCCCAGCGTATTCTGGCAAATCCCGCTAAGGCGGCAAAAATGAACGCTGCCAAGCGTGATGTGTGTCTTGGTATGGGCGTTGTTGTGGCGGTTCAGACGGGAAAAGATGAGGTTTCCAAATTAGAGATTCCCGTTATGACCGACGAAGTCAAACGCGATTCAAGCCTATATAAGTCGTATCGGAATGTCGCCGAGAAGATCAAGGCCGAATTTGATGCCATGGGAGGGCTGGCCTAATTTTGGCGGCATACGTTTCTGAACGAGGAGTCTCTGCAATGGCAGGCGAATCTTATGCAATTCCCCCCAAGGATCGTGCTGTTGAGGGAATTCTTTGGTATATCCAGCACCATCAGCTTGCCGGCGGCGATCGCCTGCCGGCCGAGCGCGTACTGTGCGAAGAGCTCGGCGTTTCGCGTACGGCGTTGCGCGCTGGTATCACGCGACTCATCTCGTGTGGAACGCTCGAGAGCCGTCGCGGATCGGGTACGTATGTGTGTCCTCCTAAGCCGCTGAACATCTTCCAGGAAACGTATAACTTCTCCGATGCTGTGCGGACTGCCGGCCTGCACCCCTCTTCTCGTCTGGTTTCCACCGGGGCCATCGAGGCGGATGAGGCGCTTGCCGACAAGCTTGGGGTTGCTGTAGGCGCTCCTTTGCTCCGCATGCAGCGTGTTCGACTTATTGAGGGCGAGCCGGCGTCAATCGAGACGGCTCACGTTAACCTGTCCCTGTGCCCCTCGCTTCCCGATCACGATTTTGAGTGTGAGAGCCTTTACGATGTCTTGCTCAAAGAAGGCGGCGTGCGCGTTGAGCATGGACGTGAGCATATCTCCATCTCGCGTTTGAACGCCGAAGAGGCCGAGCTGCTCCAGCAAGAAGAGGGAACGCCGGTGTTCTATGAGAGCACGATCGAATTTGATAAGGACATGCGTTTTGTGGAGCATTGCAAATCGGTGATTTTGCCCACAAAGTTCCGCTTTGCCGATAACGGCGAAAAGAACGGCATGAGGAGCGTGGCAGGTGAACAATGGCTGAAACAGTAGATGCCACCCCGGTTTATATGCGCATTCGACGCCGCATCGAGGAGCGTATCGAGCGCGGTATATATCCCACGGGTTCCATGATTCCGTCCGAAAAAGACCTCGCCGAGGAATTTGGTACGACACGTTTGACCATCCGAAGCGCTGTCGATGAGCTGGTTCGGCGCGGACAGATTCGACGCGTCCGCGGAAAGGGCGCGTTTGTGGCACAGAAGGTGCCCGTTGCCTACGAGCGAACGGGAGGCTTTCGCGAATCGGTTCGTGCTTCGGGCGGCGAGCCGTCCGTCCGTATCCTCGCGCGTTCCAAGCGTTATGCGGGCCCATATTATGCCAACCTGTTTGGCATTGCCGAGGACGATTTGCTGTATTCGATTCGGCGCTTGAACTGCGTCAACGGCGATCCCGTATCGATTGAGGTGGCGTTCATTCCGTGCCTGCTGTTTCCCACAATCGAAGATATTGACGTGTCGGTCTTCAGTTTGTACGAGACCTATGAGATGTTGGGCCGAAAGCCGGTCATGGCACAGGAAAAGCTCGATATCGAAGCGCTGGGCGCGCGAGATGCCGGCCTGCTTGGACTGGAGCAGGGCGATCTTGCCTTGACGCTGGAGTGCGTGAGCTTCGATGCAAGCGGCCAGGCGATCGAGTACGTCAAGTCGTTTAACCGCGGCGATGCGGGTGGATATACCTATACGTACTAGCTGGTTTTTTGCATAACGGGCTGAAAAGCTGACGGAATTTTGATTCGTTGAGCAGACTGCATATACAACCTTACATGGCTCAAAATCGACCGTTCGCCGATGGGGATAAATAAATCGACAAAGAGGTATCAAAAAGCCGTAACCTGTAACTGTAATTGATATCAAATACTAATGATTTGTTACGAGGTGAGACTATGAAGATGCTCGATTACGTTCAGCTTGCCCATGTGCATATGGGAGAGAACCTCGAGCGTTCGTCTGAGCTGGTAGCGCAGCTCGTTGATATTTTCCAGTCCGGTTCTTTTAACGCGCTGCGCATCGTTGCTTCGGGTTCGTCGCGCCATGCCGCCGATTGCGCCCGCGATTACCTGCAAGATGCGCTGCAGATGCAGGTGTCCGTTGTGACGCCCGAGGCCTTCGTCGATTTTGAACACACCTATCCGCAGCATGCGCTCAACATCGCCGTTTCGCAGAGCGGCTATTCGACCAATACGATCGCGGCTCTTGATTACATGCGCGCACACGATATGGCTGCAGTTGCGCTCACGGCAAACGTCGAGGCACCCATCAAGGAGCACGCTGACATCGTTCTTGACTACGGTGTGGGCGTCGAGTCGGTGGACTTTGTGACGCTGGGCGTCGAGGTCCTCGTTGAGTACCTGGCGCTCTTTGGTATTTACGGCGGTCAGGCGCGCGGAACGATTGACGCCAAGGGCGTTGCCCAGCGTTTAGACGACCTGCGCGAGGCTATCCAGGCTAATGCCGTGATGTGCGAGACCGCCGAGGCATATGTCCAAGACCGCATGCTCGAGCTTTCTGAGCACATGCCCGCCATGGTCGTCGGCAATGGCCCCAACTATGGCGTTGCCGAAGAGGCGGCCCTCAAGCTGAGCGAGACCATCAAGATTCCTGCCATGCATCACGAGGGCGAGGAGTTCGTCCACGGTCCCGAGATGCAGATAACCCCAGGCTACCTGGTGTTTATCGTCGACGACCCGCAGGGGTCGGAGCGTCTTGCGAATATCGCCGATGCGCTATCGAACGTTACGACAAAAACGGTGCTGCTCACAGCCCATCCCAGGGGTAGGGCTCACGAGGTTACGGTGCCTCAGGTGGCTCCGCTGCTCAGCGCAATTCCCAATCTGGTGTTCTTCCAGACGATTGCGGCAATGATCGCAGAGCGTCTGAAGTCATGGGACGTGCACCCGTATCTCGATGCCGTCTCCAAGCAAATGGAGGTCAAGGCAGAGGGCTACGAAGAGTCAGTCAATGCGCTAAAGGCCAAAGCGGCCGAGTGTTACGGAATGTAAGCGGGCTTTGACGCCCGTTGGCATGGGGGATGTGGAGACAGCCCCAGAAAGGAGAGACAAATGAAGGAAACCGAGAAGATCGAGATCATGCATTTCGACCAGGAGGGCTATCTCGAGGACGGCAAGAACGTCTACGAGACCGGCAAGAAGATGACCGCGCTCGCCGACAAGGTCGCCGACGAGGGCTACGACGCCGTGTTCCTGATGGGCGTCGGCGGCACCTGGGACGAGCTCATGCAGCTCGAGTACCTCATGAACAAGTTCGGCGACCGCGACCTCGAGGTCTACCTGATCCACGCCGCCGAGTGGAACGCCATGGGCCACAAGCGCATGACCGAGAAGTCCGTCGTGCTCACCGCCTCCGAGTCCGGCACCACCCCCGAGGTCCTCGAGGCCGTCAAGAAGATGAAGGACATGGGCGTGCGCGTCTACGCCATGACCAAGCCCGAGGGCCCCATCGGCCAGGCTGTCGGTGCCGAGAACTGCGTTGCCATGGCTTCTGACCATGGTTCGGGCGGCTGCGAGAAGGGCTACTACCTCGCCGACTGCTTCGGCCTGCGCCTGCTCAACCGCCGTGGCTGCTTCCCCAAGTTTGACCTGTTTATCGAGCAGACCAAGGACATCTGGAAGGACATGCTCGATATCCGCAAGCGCTTCGAGCCGCGCGCCGAGGAGCTCGCCAAGAAGTACGCCCTGGCCCCCTACACCATGTTCATCGGCTCCGGCGCCCTGTGGGGCGAGACCATCCTGTTCTCGATGTGCATCCTCGAGGAGATGCAGTGGAAGCGCACCCGCTACATCACCTCGGCCGACTTCTTCCACGGCACCCTCGAGCTCGTGGAGCCCGGCGTCCCCGTGTTCCTGTTCATGGGCGAGGACGAGAACCGCAAGCTCGACGAGCGCGTCCGCGCCTTCCTGACCCGCGGCGTGACCGGCGACACCGACATCAACATCATCGACACCGCCGAGTTCGCGATCCCCGGCCTTGACGACGAGTTCCGCGTCATCGTCTCCCCGTGGATTCTGACGGTGCTCGTGACCGACCGCCTGGCTCGCTACTACGAGACGGTCACCAAGCATAACCTCAAGTATCGTCGCTACTATCACCAGTTCGACTACTAAAGAAAACGGGTGCGGGAACGTGCCGGGCTATTGAGAGGAACACAGAATGAGACAGTACATCATCGCCAGCCATGCGCACTTCGCTACCGGTATCAAGGAGAGCGTCGAGCTGCTCTCGGGCGCTCGCGACAACGTCCACGATCTTTCGATGTTCGTCGATGGCCGCATGGACGTGGCCGAGGAGGCCCAAAAACTGCTGGCAGGCATGTCTGCCGACGATGATGTCGTTGTCTGCACCGACCTCTTTGGCGGCAGCGTCAACAACGAGTTCACCAAGATCGTCCAGACGCGTCCCCGCACGTACCTCGTTACCAACATGAACCTTCCTCTGCTCATCCAGCTGCTGTTCTCTGACGAGTCGGCGCCGGTTGAGGAGACGATTCGCGCCATCGTCGCTGCGGACGACACGCGCGTGAAGTTTGTCAACGACCTGTTGGTCGATGACGACGAGGAGGAAGAGTTCTAATCCGCAGCACCTACTGACACGCCGTATGACGGCACAAGACCTTTGGGGGGTCACATTATGATTCAGCTACTTCGCGTTGACCATCGCCTGCTTCATGGCCAGGTCGCAGTTTCCTGGGTTCAGGGCCTTGGCTCCAACTGCATCTTCTGCGTGGGCGATAAGGTCGCCAACGACCCGGTGTGGAAGACGACGCTCAAGATGGGCAAGCCTGCCGGCTGCAAGCTCGTCATCAAAGATATGGAGCATGCAATCGAAGCTATCAACTCGGGCGTGACTGACAAGTACAAGATGATCATCTGTGTCGCCACTATCGCTGAGGCAAAGCAGCTTGTTGAGGGCTGCCCGCAGATCAAGTCGGTCAACCTGGGCAACACCAAGCCCAAGGACGAGAAGCGTCCCGATGCTCGTCAGGTCTCTCGTCAGATCTTCCTGACCGCGGCCGAGGAAGCCGATGTGCGCGAGATGCTGAGTCGTGGCGTTGAGGTCGAGATTCGACCCCTTGCCGATGACCCCAAGGTCGACTGCGCAAGCGTGCTCTAGGCGTTTGAATTCGAAGAGCCTGAGCTCTTCGTAGTGTCCTATTAGGAAAGGGGGATATATGCTTACCCAAGCAATCCTCATCGGACTTATCGCCGCATTTGGTAAGTTCGACTTCCAGCTCGGTACGCTCTATGCGTTCCGCCCCATCGTCCTGTGCCCGCTCGTGGGCCTGGTGCTGGGGGACCTGCAGTCCAGCCTCGCGATCGGTGCGAGTCTGGAGCTGCTGTTCATGGGCTCGATCTCCATCGGCGCCTACGTGCCGCCTGATGAGACGATCGGCGGCGTGCTCGCCTGCGCCTTCGCTATCCAGCTGGGCCAGAGCACCGAGGCAGCCATCGCGCTTGCCATGCCCATCGCCACGCTGTGCCTTGCCATCAAGAACATCCTCAACGCCGCCCTGCCGATCCTGGTTGACCGCGCCGATGTCTTCTCCGGCCAGGGCAACCTTAAGGGTGTCTATGCGATGCACTTCCTGATCGGTTTCACCGGTATCATCATGGCGTTCCTGCTGTGCTCGCTGTCGTTCTATCTGGGTGCTGACGCAATCCAGGGCGTGCTCGACTTCATCCCGCCCTTTGTCCTTGCTGGTTTTGGCGTTGCCGCCAACATCCTGCCTGCCATGGGCTTCGCCATGCTCGGCCGCCTGGTGCTCACCAAGCAGCTCGTGCCCTTCTACTTCCTGGGCTTCCTGCTGTGCTCCTACGCCAACGTGCCCGTCCTGGGCGTCGCCCTGATCGCCATCATCATCGGCATCGACAAGTTCGACCTGCTCGGCCTGGGCGGAGCCCAGCCCCAGCTCTCCGCGGAAGGGGATGAGGACGATGACTTCTAGTCCCGAGAACAAGATCACGCGCTCCGACCTCGTCAAGAGCGCCGTCAACGTCGGCGCCCTGGGCATGGAGTTCTCCTGGACCTACTACAAGCAGATGAACATCGCCTTCTGCCTGATGGTCGCCAACATGCTCAAGAAGATCTACGCCGGCCGCCCCGACGACTACGCCGAGGCCCTGCACCGCCACTGCGCGTTCTTCAACATCACCGTCCAGTTCGCCCCGTTCGTCGGCGGCATCGCGATGGCCATGGAGGAGAAGGTCGCCCGCGGCGAGATCGAGCCCGAGAGCGTCAACGACGTCAAGGCCGCCCTCATGGGCCCGCTGTCCGGCATCGGCGACTCCATCTTCCTGTCGACGCTGCGCGTGGTCGCCGCCGCGGTGGGCATCAGCCTGTGCCAGGCCGGCAACCCCTTCGGCCCCATCGCCTTCCTGCTCATCTACAACGTCCCCGGCTTCGCGCTGCGCGTCTGGGGCGCCGTCAAGGGCTACGAGCTGGGCGTGGGCTTCCTGGACGAGGCCCAGAGGACCGGCCTCATGCAGAAGATCATGACCTGCGTGGGAATCGTGGGCGTCATGGTCGTGGGCGCCATGTGCAAGGACATGTTCTGGGCCAGCATCCCGGTCGCCATCGGCTCGGGCGACGACGCCCAGACCCTCCAGGACATCCTGGACGGCATCATGCCCGGCATGCTCGGCATGATCGCCTTCTGGCTGTACTACTGGCTGCTGTCCAAGAAGATCAACCCCATGGTGCTGATCGTGGCCACCATGGTCGTGGGCATCATCGGCGCGTTCTTCGGCGTGCTGGCGTA
>CABUOA010000016.1 GCA_902493145.1 uncultured Collinsella sp.
AGAACCGTAACGTTTCCCCAGATAAAACCTGCCAAAATAAACCTGTCCCTTTTTGGCAGGTTTCTAGAAAGGCTCTTTGGACTGTGAAGGATTCCGATCTCTCCACAACGGCTGCGCGCGACGCTGCCCGCATCGTCTGGTTTAAGCGCTACCCCGCCAAGCAGACGCTCATCGCATTTCTGCTCGCGCTGTTGGCGACCACGGCGTTTTCCATCGATCCCGCCCCGGTGTCGAGCAATGCGGTCCTGGCGATTGACCCCAAAGCCTCGGGCATGCTGTACGTGTGCTACGAGGTGCTCCTCTCGTTTGCCGGCCATACCGACGCGGTCATGCTGCTTGCGCTTGCCTGCCTGCTCACGCTGCCGTTTCGCTACGTGTTCTTTGGCCGTGGCGACACCTGGCGCCCATCGATTATTCTGCCGTCGCTGTTTTTCGCCATCTGCATGGTGTTCGGCCGCAGCTACGACCTCACCGACTCGGCCGAGATTGTTCTTGGCGACAAGGCCCGCATCATCTGCGCCTGGATTGGCGGCGCGGGCTGGATGCTCCTTGCGATCGTGGCCTTCTATCTGGCTTTTGAGTGTCTGGATTGGCTGAGCTCCCGACGCATCCCGTTTTCCGAGGCGCACTTTGGCCGCATATGGCGTGTGGCTCACGCCGTGCTCTCGGTCCATCCCTTTGCCGGGCCCTTCCTGGTGCTTATGATCGCCTGGGCGCCCACGCTCATCGCTTCGCTGCCCGGCCTTTTTATGGGAGATACGGGTGCGCAGATTCGCCAGTGGTTTAACTATCCCAACGGTACGAGCGACTACCTGCGCCTGCTCAACCCCAATGTCCTGCTCAACGGGCATCACCCGGTCGTGCACACGGCTATCATCGGCTCGTGCGTGCAGCTGGGGCTTTCGGTCTTTAACAGCGCCAATGCGGGGCTTGCCATCTACACCTGCGCTCAGTTCGTCATTACGGCCGCCTGCATGGCCTATTCCATCTCGTCGCTGCGCAAACTGGGCGTGAGCCTGCCGGTCCGCGGTGCGATCCTGCTGTTCTTTGCGTTTATGCCGATGTTCTCTAACTACGCGGCGTTGCTCACCAAAGACGTGCTCTTTGCCGACGCGTTCTTGGTGCTGCTGGTACAGACCGTCAAGCTCGTGGCATGTGGCTTGCCCCGTCGTGATGCCAATGTCGAGCGAGCGGGCGAGAAAGCCCCCGTGCTCTTTGCGTGCCATGACTGGCTGTTGCTTGCGCTGGCTGCCATGGGTTCCACGTTTCTGCGCAACGGCGGCCTGGTGTTTCCCCTGGCGGCATGCGTAATCGCGTCGGCGTTTTGCGCATGGGACGCGCATGTGGCTCGTCGTGCAGCCAAGCAGACGGGCGCCGCGGTCTCATACGTCACGCCGCGATTCCGCTGGGTTGGCGTCCTCGCGGTGCTCGCGCTCTGCCTTGCCTCTAATATGTACTTCACCAAGGTGTTTATGCCGGCGCACGACATTACGCCTGGTTCCAAGCGCGAAATCCTCTCGATTCCGTTCCAGCAGACGGCTCGTTTCGTCCAAAAGCACGACGGCCTCAACTCGGGCGTCAACCCTACGGTTAAGGAGGACGGCACTATCGTGGAGGCACCCTGCGACGGTTTGGTGACCGATGAGGAGCGCGCCGTGATCGATCGCGTGCTCAAGTACGAGAACCTGGGCCGCCGCTACAACCCCGACAAGTCCGATGCCGTCAAGAACTGCTTTAACGAGTACGCCTCGCAGGAGGACATCGATGCCTATTTTGAGGTATGGGCCCAGATGTTTAAGAAGGATCCCGAGTGCTATATTTCGGCGCTTATCAATAACTACTATGGTTATTTTTATCCGAGCGCGCGCGATGCCTGGGTCTACAGCACGGCGCGTAGTGCCGAGATCATGGCGCGCCCCGACAACCTCAAGTATTTCGACTTCCATCCGGTTGACAGCAACGTGGTGCGCTGGTGCGATCACCTGATCAATCTGTACCGTGTGGCGGTGCAGCGCATCCCGTTTATTTCACTCACCATGAGCTCGGCCACCTATGTGTGGATCATGATCACCGTGGTGGTCTACCTGCTGCGTCGTCATTCATGGCGTGCGCTGGCGATCTGGGTGCCGCTGTTGGGCGTGCTCGCCGTGTGCCTGATTGGTCCGTGCAACGGCTCGACCTACATGCGCTACTTGTATCCGGTCATCGCCTGCATGCCCTTCGCCATCGGCGCCACCGTCACCCGCAGCGACTTCCTCTGGTCCTAACTTGGTGCATTGGGGTCAGGTTTCTTTGCACCAAAGGGGCCATCATCACGACGCCTTCATTTTGGGGTTTATCTCGCAGGCCAGTAGGTATATCATAACGACGTTTGTTTATATTGCCCGAGCATCTGCGCTGGGCTTTAGGTCGAAACCGATAGGAGACACGTATGTCCGGACACTCTAAGTGGGCCACAACCAAGCATCGTAAGGGCGCGCAGGACGCCAAGCGTTCCGCCCTCTTCTCCAAGCTCAGCCGCAACATCACCGTTGCTGCCCGTCTCGGCGGTGACCCGCTGCCCGAGAACAACGCCAGCCTCGCCGCTGCCGTTGCCAAGGCCAAGGCTCAGTCCATGCCTAAGGACAAGATCAAGTCCGCTATCGACAAGGCTTTTGGTTCGGGTGCTGACGCCGCCGTCTACGAGAACATCGTGTACGAGGGCTACGGTCCCGCCGGTGTCGCCGTCTATGTCGACTGCCTGACCGACAACCGCAACCGTACCGCCGCTGATGTCCGTTCTGCCTTCTCCCACGCTGGTGGCAACCTGGGTACCTCCGGCTCCGTCGCCTTCCAGTTTGAGCGCAAGGGCCAGATCGTCGTCGCCAAGGAGATCCTGGACGAGAACGCCAAGAAGGAGACCATGATCGCCAACGGTGCTGCCGGTGACGAGGATGAGTTCATGATGGCCATCGCCGAGGCCGGTGGCGAGGACTACGAGGACGCCGGCGAGGAGTGGATCGTCTGGACTACTGCCAACGAGGTCATGGCTGTCTCCAAGGCACTCGAGGAGCAGGGCGTCCAGGTCAAGGGCTCCGAGACCACCATGGTCCCGACCACCCCGACCGAGGTCTCCGGCGCCGACGCCAAGAAGGTTCAGCGCCTCATCGACCGTCTTGAGGAGCTCGACGACGTCCAGGACGTCTACAGCACCATGGACATGACCGACGAGGTCATCGCTGCCCTCGAGGAGGAGTAGCGCCAGCACGGATTGAGCCGTGCATATCTGGGCATAATGAAGCGAGCATGCAAGCCTCGTGGAATAGATGAGCCGGATCCGCGTGCGTAGAGCACCGGACCCGGCTCTTTTATAATGATGCGAACCGTTTTGCATTTCGAGAGCCGAGATTTGAAGGGAGCGCCGCGTGCGCGTACTCAAACGAGCCCTAGCGATCGTGTATCTTGCCGCCACCATCGTGGCGCTGGGTACGCTTGTCTGCCAGTTTTGGGGGCCGTATACGTATCGCTTTATGCTGCTGATGCGCGACCCCATGCCGCGCATCGTCGTGACGGCGTGCGCCGGCGTCGTGGCGTTTGGCGTACTGCTGAGCTTTTTCCGCCTGATGTTCGCCCGTCGCGAGCCGTCCTGCGTGCATCCGGCGGGGGAGCGCAATATCGAGGTTACCCTTGCGGCGCTTTCTTCGTGCGCCAGGGTTGCTGCCGAGTGCGACGACCGCGTGATGGTCGAGCATGTCGAGGCCCGCGTCCAAGGCCCCGACGATTCGCATGTCCGTTTTAAGGTCGAGGCTATCGCGCTTGACGATAAGGACGTGGCATCTCTGGCTACCGCGATGCAGCAGCGCATCGAAGAAGCCTGCGATACCATGCTCGGCGCGCCGGGTACGACCGCGCGCGTCCGTTTTTTGCCGTCCAAGACTACCGTCCAGACCGTGGAGGTTTCCGGTGAGTGATACCAATCAAGATAAGACCGCTCGTACGCCGCGCCTGACGATTGACCAGAGCGCCACGCCAGCGAGCGAACCTGTTGATTCCAAAGCAGAGGCAACCGAGTTGCAAGACGCGGCAGCCGCGGATTTTGACGAGGCTATGGGTCTCATCAAGGGTACGGGCGCTGCCATCTGGAGCT
The DNA here is from genome assembly GCA_902493145.1 of uncultured Collinsella sp. Classification (GTDB taxonomy): domain Bacteria; phylum Actinomycetota; class Coriobacteriia; order Coriobacteriales; family Coriobacteriaceae; genus Collinsella. The sequence continues at coordinate 4,127 of CABUOA010000016.1, forward strand.
ATGCTGTGCGTCATCCCAACACCACGCTCGGCGCCGTCGCTGGCTTTGTCCTCGCCGTGTTGGTGCTCACGTTGGGCCTGTGGGACACGCTCGTCATTGCATTCTTCGTGCTGATCGGCGCTGTGATCGGCCAAATTCGCGACGGCGAGAACGGGATCGTCAACTTCTTCGGCCGTCTGTTTAGCGGCCGCTAATATGTATTCGACTGTCGCATCCGCGGCAGGCATAAGGAGGAACCATGGCTTTTAATACGAAGGTCGATGTAGCCGATACCGAGCTCGAGGAGAACGAGGCGGTCGTCGCCGAAGCTGAGGATGTGACGCTCGAGGACGAGGCTCTCGTCGAGGCCGAGTCCGATGCGGATGAGGATGACGAGGAAACGGACGAGTCCGAAGACTCGCTGACTTATTCCAACGGTGTGATCGAGAAGATCGTCGCCATGGCCACCCGCGAGGTGCCGCACGTCCTGGGCATGAAGGGCAACCTCATGCACTTTGTGCAGGAGCAGTTTGGTGCCGAGAATCTGACCAAGGGCGTGACGGTCGAGGTCACCGATGACAATCGCGTGGTCGTCAACATCTCCGTCATCATCGAGTACGGCGCCTATGCACCCGCGATCTTCGACGATGTCAAGGCACGTGTCACCGAGCGCCTTGCCGCGATGACCGGCCTTGAGGTGGCGGGCGTCAACCTGCGCATCGAGGATGTCATCACCCCCGAGGAGTATGAGCACCGCACCAGCCAGCACGAATAACCTTCCAAAAAGGGACAGGTTTGTTTTGGCAGGTTTTATCTGCGAAAACGTTAAACGGCCGACCGCGCAAGCAAAAGCGTGACCGGCCGTTTCTGTACGCTCCCGATATAGTCATACCGCTCGTCTAACTAAGGGTTGCAATCCCCACGTTCCGCGTTACCCTAATGAGCGCATTGTTTCCAAATTGTTAACGAGGAGTTGCCGTAATGGCCGACGAGCACGAAACAGAAAGCCAGGCATGGGCGATTGAGGCTGCCGCGGCAGAGGCGGCATCGCGAGCTGCCGAGGAGGTGCATCGTCCTCCCGTGGTGCCGATGGAGCGCGTGGTCGATCGCACCGATATCGAGCGCGGCGAGCGTGCCGGCCAAAAGCGCAGCCAGGAGCCAGGCTTCCCGCGCTTTTTCGCCGAGCTCAATCTGGGCCTGATTCTTACGGCCTTTGCCATCGTTGCGTTTAAAACCCCTAATCACTTTGCTTTTGGCGGCACCTCGGGCGTGTCGGTCATTCTATCCACGCTGTTCCCGACCCTTCCCGTCGGCGTCTTTATGTGGATTATCAACGCGGTTCTCGTCGTCTTGGGCTTTATCTTTTTGGAGCGCAAGGCAATCCTGTGGAGTGTCTTTGCCTCGTTTGCGCTGTCCGCCTATGTTTCGCTGTTTGAGCTCTTTATTCCGACCGATGTCTCGATGACGGGCGATATGTGGCTCGACCTGTGCTTTGCCGTGATTCTGCCGGCGCTCGGCAGCGCTATCGTCTTTGATATCGGCGCCTCGACGGGCGGCACGGACATTCTCGCCATGATCCTCAAACGCCGCACCACGCTTGAGATCGGCCGTGCGCTGCTGCTGGTCGATATCGGCATCGTGACCATCGCGGCCTTCTTGTATGGCCCGCGCGTCGGTCTGTACTGCGTGCTCGGCCTGTTTGCCAAGACGCTTGTGGTCGACAAGGCCATCGAGAGCATTCACCTGCGCAAAGTCTGCACGGTCATTTGTTCCGAGCCCCTTAAGGTCGAGGAGTTTATCGTCAAGCATCTCAACCGTACGGCGACTATCAGCCGCGGCTACGGTGCTTTCTCGGGCAAGTGCGTGACGGTGATCATGAGCGTGCTGAGTCGTCGCGAGGCCGTGCAACTGCGTCGCTACGCGCGCGAGATCGATCCGGGTGCCTTTATCACGATTGTCGACAGCTCCGAGATCGTCGGCAAGGGTTTCCGCGGAACGAACTAACGCAGACATATTCAACGAACCGCCTACTGGCGCCGTGTACCTTGCAAATCGGTCATCTTTGAGTATTTGACCCCACATTGGGCAATAATGATGCTAAAGACATCGTTTGCGATCCAAGTGATTCGCTCAAGATACGAAGGGATGATTCTATGTTCTGCTCGCAGTGTGGCGCCCCCATGGGCGATAACGACAAGTTCTGCGGCGCGTGTGGTGCCCCCAATGCCGGCGCCGCAGCCTCTGCCCCTCAGGGTCAGCCTCAGCCTCAGCAGTTTGCCCCTCAACCGCCCGTGGCGAATGCGCCAAAGGGCTGTGTGGCTCAGGCGTTCCAAGATATGACTAAGACTCCGGGCGTGCTGCAGCGCGTGTGCCAGATTGCCTTTTTGCCGGCGCTTATCTGTGTCGTGTCGGTGCTTGTGTTGTTTATTCCCGTTATTGGCGGCATCGCAGCTGCCATCGGCTTTTTGGCAGCTTGCATTGCGAGCGTGTGCGGTTCCGGCTTTGGTATCGAGTGGGGTCGCGATCTGTCGCTCAAGGTTGATGACGGTATGGATCGTCCGCTCATGCGTTCCACGTCGTTTGGTCTCGGAGTCTTTTCGAGCGTTATTTCGGTCGTGCTCGAGGTCATCGCTGCCATTCCCGTTATCGGTGTAGTGCTTTCGCTGGTGGAGAGCGTGGTAATTGGCGCCGCAGGCTCGTATTCGTATTACGGCTCTTATGCGCTCGAGGCTGCGCTGTTTGGCTCGCTTGGCCTGCTTGTCCTGGCTATGATTGCCACGGCGGTCTTGGGGGTCTTCTTTAAGATGTTTGCCGATATCGCCGTGATGCACTTTGCGGTGACCGGTCGTGTGGAGAGCGCGTTTTCGCTTGATAAGGTCTGGGCGGCCTTTAAGAACAATAAGACCAAGCTGTTCTGTGCTTCGTTCCTCCCCGAGTTTTTGACGGGCCTGGTCGCCAACGTTGTCACCTGGATTCTGACGTTCGTCTTTGGCACCATTGCCTCTGTCGGTATGTATAGCTACTACTACCGTCCTACGGCTATTGAGGCGCTTGTTACCGGCGGTGGCATTACGCTCGTATTGTTCTTGGTGCTGACGGCGTTTGTCACGGTATTTCTCACGGTCTTTGGCAAGATGCTCAAGCACCGTGCCGTTGGCTATTGGGTTGCACGCTATGCAAGCGAATGGGCCGATGAGGATAAGGACGACGTTCTGACTTTTGTGCTCCCGGGTGAGAAGAAGCCTGCTCCTGCGGGATTCAATCCCACGGCAGCCACTGGTGCTGCGCCTGCCCCGGCACCCGCGCCTGCACCTGCCCCGGCACCCGCGCCTGCCCCTGCCCCGGCACCTGCTCCTGTCCCCGCACCGGCGTCCGAGGCGACGCCTGCGGAGCCCGATTGGGATGCCGTTGCCACGCCGGCGGATGAGCCGGGCGATAATCCTGCTGCCGAAAACAATCAAACCGAATAGCCGGTCGAGGCGCCCTGGGCAACTGAGCCCGGGGTGCCTTTTTCTACTGCGAAAGCAAGAAAATGCCTGGGAAAACGGTTGCAGCAAAATTTCTCGGAAATTGGTCAATGTTGCGCAACAACGTCGCGGCTATTGTTGAGAACGTAGACGTGTAAGGTTTGAAGGCGTGCGACGCCTTAGGAAAAGGAGAGGCTCATGTTCTGTCCCACTTGTGGTTCTCCCATTTCGGATGATGCCAAATTCTGCCCTGTTTGCGGATCCGCCGTTGGTGCCGCTTCTGCCGCTGCGGCCCCGCAGCCCCAGCCCGCTCCGGCCCAGGCTATTCAGCCCGCGCCCCAGCCTCAGCAGCAGTACACCGGTCAATACGCCCAACAGTCCGCATCCGCTCCGATGGGCTATGGCCCCATTAAGGCTGACCGCAGCCTGATCGGCTGGCTGCTGCTCTCTCTTGTGACCTGCGGTATCTATTCGTTCTACTTCCTGTATTGCTTGGCACGCGACGTCAACACGTTGTGTCAGGATGACGGCGATTACACGCCGGGTCTGGCGGAATTCATCCTTCTATCGTTTGTGACCTGCGGCTTCTACGCGTACTACTGGTATTACAAGATTGGCAACCGCCTGCAGGCCAACGCTCCTCGCTACGGCCTGGTGTTCCAGGAAAACGGCACCACCGTTCTTCTGTGGCAGATCTTCGGCGCGCTCCTGTGCGGCCTTGGTCCCATCTTCGCTATGAACATCGTCATCAATAATACCAATGCCATGGCAACGGCTTACAACACTCGCCTTGGCGCTCGTGCCTAACAATAAGGGCGGCGTGAACAGCTCCCAGGGACATAGGGGCACGGCAGAGCTCCTTCGCCGCGCCCTTTTTTGCACCGGCGCGCTCTTTGTCGCCTGGCTCGCGCTCTACCTGCTCGACATTGGCTGCATTTTTCGATTGATGACGGGCATTCCTTGTCCGGGATGCGGCATGACGAGGGCGTGGCTGGCGGCGCTGCGCCTCGATTATGCGGCTGCCTTTGCCTACCATCCGCTGTTTTGGGTGGTGCCGATTGCGTTTGTGCTCGCGTTCGTGCGCGAGGAGGTGGCATCGAGCAAGCTAAAGCGTGGTATCGACATTGCGGTCACCGTGTTGTGCGTGCTGGTCGTCGTCGTATGGATCGTGCGCCTCATCAATCCGGCAGATGCCGGTCTGCTCTTTGGCGGCTATGCGCCCGCCGGAGTTCCCGACGATATCATCCACCTCGAACCCCCACGCTGGCTCACCATCCTTCGCTCTTACCTGGCGTGACGGAGGACGCGCTAGAAAAACGGTCGACACATAAGCGGGGGCGAACGTTGAGATAACGTCCGCCCCCGCTTTGCTTTAGCCAGGCTGTTATGGATGGGCGTGACGGCTACTCGTCGCGCTTTTCCTCGTGGCGAGCGGCAGCCCGCGCATCGTGGATGCCCTTGATTGCAGCATGGCGGGCGGTGCGAGCATCGTGCATGGCGTCGCGCGCCTCAGCGGCCGTGGCCTTGGCAGAGCGCAGCTTGGCGGCCAAGTCGGGGTTGGTTTCGGCGACCGCGGTAATCGCGGGGCCGTCGAGCTCCTCTTGCGTGGGCTCGGCCAAAAAGTCGATAGCATACTGGGCTGCCACCATGGAGCCCTTGGCCAGCACGCTCTCGTCGATCTTGTAAAAGCAGGAATGTTGGGCGTACGTGGCGCCAATCTTGGGGTTGCGCGTACCTACAAAGGCGAGCACGCCCGGTACGCGGCGCAGGTACTCCGAAAAATCCTCGCCCGAAAGCGTGCCACGATAATGGCCTTGGCCGGCGGGGCCCAGACACTTAATTACAGCCTGACGGCAGCGCTCGCTCGAGCCCGCGTCGTTTTCGACCTTGTAGTTGGCGATGGTGTAGTCGGTGAGCTCTGCCTCGGCGCCCAAGGCGGCCGCAGTATGCTCCACGATGCGGCGCATAAGCTCCGGCATTTCCTCGTGGGTCGAATCGCCGTAGGTGCGCACCGTGCCGGCGAGGTAGGCCGTGCCGGCGATAACGTTGCGCGCGGTGCCGCCATGCAGCTCGCCGACGGTGATGACGGCCGGCTCGTAGGGGCTGATTTCGCGCGAGACGATGGTCTGCAGGGCATTGACGATCTCGGCGGCAACCATGACGGCGTCGTGGCCGCGCTGGGGCATGGCGCCGTGGCACGAGGTGCCGCGGACATCGATGCGGAACCAGTCGGTATTGGCCATGCGCGGGCCGGGCTCGCAGCTTACGGTGCCGGCGTCGACCTCGCTCCAGATGTGCGCGGCGTAAGCGCCATCGACGCCGTCGAGCACGCCCGTGCCGATCATGAGTTTGGCGCCCTGGCCGTTTTCCTCACTGGGCTGGAAGACGATGCGGACCTCGCCGTGGATGTCGTCGGTCATATGGCGCAGGATCTGCAGCGTGCCGAGCATCATGGCGATGTGGCAGTCGTGGCCGCAGGCGTGCATGCAGCCCTCGTTGACGCTGGCGAATTCCTCGCCGGTCTGCTCGGTGACGGGCAGGGCGTCAATATCCGCGCGCAGCAGGATGCGGCGGCGCGGCGTGCCGTCCTCGCGGTAGGCGTCGGGTGCGGTGCCGCGGAGGGTCGCCACCAGGCCCGTCTTAAGGGGGCGCTCATAGGGGATATTCATGGCGTCGAGCTGGTTGGCGATGTCGGAGGTTGTGCGCTCTTCGGCGAGGCTCAGCTCCGGATGCTTATGGAAGTGCCGGCGCTGCTTGATGATATAGGGCTCAAACTCGGCGGCGATATCTCGGATGGCCGCGGTGACGTCGTCTGCCGCGCGAGCCTCGGTCGCCGCCATAATCTGCTGTGCCTTGGTCTTCGTCATGATCGATTTGCTCCTTGCTGGGTTGATCGCAAAATCGTACAGGCTCTCTCCAGTATGCCACCTGCCGCTAGGGCTGGCAAAGCTGCCGTTTGCCGCTTGGCATTTTGTAACCGAGACGGGGGAGTACACTCGGGGGTGTTGAATTTCCTGCCAGAGATGGGGATGCCCATGCAACATATCGATCGGATTATCCGCTCCAAGAACGTCTTTACCGCGCAAGACGGCATCGATACTGCTCGTGAGCTGGCGATTGCCATCGCAGGTGACCGTATCGTCGCAGTCGGCAAGCCCGATGACGTGATCGCCGCCGCTCCCGCCGCCACGCCGGTTCTCGACTACGGCGAGCAGTTTGTCTGCCCCGGTTTCCATGACGCTCATCTGCACTTCTTCCATACCTCGGTCGGTTCCTCGCCGTACATGCTCATGGATATGGGCACGTCCGAGGCGGCGCTGGTACAGCACGCGCTCGAGTTTTCCCAGGACCTGCCCGACGACGCTTGGGTTGTGACGCAGGGCTGGCGCGACTACCGTTGGGACCCGCCCGAGCATCCTACCAAGGCGTCGCTCGATGCGGCATTCCCCGATCGTCCCTGCGTTATGTATTCGGGCGACGGCCACACGCTGTGGCTCAACAGCCGCGCACTCGAGGCGCTCGGCGTCACGCGCGACAGCGAGCCGCCGGCGGGCGGCAGCTACGACAAGGACGCAAACGGCGAGCTCACGGGCATTGCTCACGAAGCGGCTGCCATGCAGCTGTTGCCGCGCTGTCTTGAGTGGCTGGGCGAAGATCGCATCGCAAGCGCTTACGCCGATCAAATGAGGCGCATGGCCGAGCAGGGCATCACCTCGATCTGCGATATGTCGCTCATGCCCATGCCGGGCTGCGATTTTATCCGCGATGACGTCTACGACAAACTGCAGGCAGCTGGCAAACTGGGCATCCGTGCCCATCTGTTCCCCACGTTGCTGGATGACCAATCGCGCTTAGAAGAACTGCAGACCCGCTACGCGAACAACGCGCTGCTCTCGGCGCCTGGTTTTAAGCAGTTCTTCGACGGCGTCTCGAGCGAACACACGGCCTATCTCACCGATCCCTATACCAACCCGCGCTTCCCGGGCGATCAAGGTCGCCTGACGGTTCCCGTCGAGCGCATGCGCAAGCTGGTCCTGGCGGCAGCCGAGCGCGGCCACACCGTGCGCATCCACGTTATCGGCGACGGCGCCATCCATGCCGCACTCGATATCTTTGAGGAGGCGGCAGAGCTCTACGGCTTGCCCCAGCACGGCCATAATACGCTTGAGCATCTGGAGAACCTCCTGCCCCAGGACATCGATCGTCTGCGCAAACTCAACGTCATTGCCTCGAGCCAGCCCTGTCACATTACGCTCGACCCGGGCGGCCCCGAGCGCGACCTGGGCTTGGAGCGTAGCCGCATCATGTGGCCGTTTGCGACCTATAAGCAGCGCGGCATCCGCCAAGCCTTCGGCACCGATAGCCCCATCACAGCCGTTACCAGCATGAACGTGCTCTACACGGCTATCACCCGCCAAGACCCCCGCAGCCACTGGCCCGAGGGCGGTTGGCTGCCGAGCGAGCGTATCGATGCGGCAACGGCCCTGCGCAACTACACCCTGGGCAGCGCCTACGCGGCAGGCGACGAGCAAAACCTCGGCAGCCTGGAACCCGGCAAATACGCCGACCTGGTAGTCCTGGACCAAAACCCACTCACCATCGACCCCCAAGAGCTTCAGGCCACCAAGGTTCAGGCCACCTACCTGGCAGGTAACGTAATCTACGAGCGCTGATGTTCCTACCGTACCGTTAAATGCGGCTCAGGCGGCTAATTTTGGGATGGCGCTGCTGCCCCGCGCATTCAATTTGGACATCAGCAATGCTGTCTCTTGGTATTCTGCATATTTTCCATTGCAGATTGCATAAAGAGGCCGGGATGTTCTTTCTGGCCCTTATGTACCCCCGCCTGGGCCGTGCAAAAAACGGAGTATTCAGTAACGCAAGTTCCGCCGGTGCCGCTGCAATTGAGTAACATTGCGGAGATCGACGTTATTTTGGGATCCGGTGCGACGCAGACATGTCTATTTGTCTCGACGAGGTCTGTCTGCCGATCCAAATTGCCGGTCGAAGACATCCTTGGGGCCAATAAGGAATGTCCGGTGCGTATACAGTCGTCCTGGCCTGCTGAATACTCCAAAAAATGCACGGTGCTCCCCGGGGGACCTGTGCGCGCGGCGAAAACCATGCCCATGTCGCTATCCGCATCGCCATTTTGCTGCACTGACTTTTCTGAATGCCGGGCCCGATAACGTTGACTCAGCTCCCGTGTGGCGCCGGAGGGGCGGGATATAAGGTTTATCGCGAGTTCCGCACGAGCCGAAGGCCACTTAATGTGGCCTTCGTGCGAGCAGGACTGCCCGAGCAGGAAACCTTATATCCCGCCCCTCCGGCGTCACACGGGAGCCGCGCACAAGTTATCCCCTGGCATTCAGAAAATCTAAGTGCCAAAAAATAAGATTTTTTGACTCCGTGTTGTATAACCCGCCATTCGTGGGTACCATTCAACGCGTACGCAAACAAAAAGGGTTAATTCGCGTGGTATAACCGCGCGGCCCAAAAAGGAGGAGACAAGCATGTCGTCTTTGAAGCCGCTTGCAGATCGTGTTCTGGTCAAGCCCGACGAGGCCGAGCAGAAGACCGCTTCTGGTCTGTACATCGCCAGCAACGCCCAGGAGAAGCCGCAGCGCGGCACCATCGTTGCCGTGGGCGCCGGCAAGGTCAACGACAAGGGTGAGCGCATCCCCATGGACGTCAAGGTCGGTGACGTTGTCATCTACGGTAAGTTCGGTGGCAACGAGGTCAAGGTCGACGGCGAGAAGTATCTGCTCATGCGCGCCGACGACATCTACGCCGTCGTCGAGGCCTAGTCTCGTCAGAATCTCTGATTCGTCTTTGAACGCGCCCGCCGCATAGGACTCGGAAGCGGCGACGCGAGTCACATTTCTTTTGGAGGATTACCTACCATGGCAAAGAACATTACGTTCAACACCGATGCCCGCGCTAAGCTCGCCAAGGGCGTCAACACTCTGGCCGACGCCGTTACCGTCACCATGGGCCCCAAGGGCCGTTACGTTGCGCTGCAGCGCACGTTCGGCGCCCCGACCATCACCAACGACGGCGTTTCTGTCGCCAAGGAGATCGAGCTCGAGGACAACATCGAGAACATGGGCGCTCAGCTGGTGAAGGAGGTCGCCACCAAGACCAACGACACCGTGGGCGACGGCACCACCACCGCAACCCTGCTCGCTCAGGCCATCGTCAACGACGGTCTGCGCAACGTCGCCGCTGGCGCCAACCCGCTGGCCATCCGTCGCGGCATCGACAAGGCTGTAAACGCCGCCGTCGCCGAGATGAAGAAGCAGGCCAAGCCGGTCGAGACCAAGGAGCAGATCGCTTCCGTCGGTACCATCTCTGCCGGTGACCCCGAGGTCGGCGAGAAGATCGCCGAGGCCATGGAGGTCGTGGGCAAGGACGGCGTCATCACCGTCGAGGATTCCCAGACGTTTGACATCACCATCGACACCGTCGAGGGCATGCAGTTCGACAAGGGCTACGTCTCCGCTTACTTCGTCACGGACAACGATCGCATGGAGGCCGTGATGAAGGATCCGTACATCCTCATCACCGACCAGAAGATCTCCAGCGTCCAGGACATCATGCCCGTTCTCGAGGCTGTCCAGCGCGCTGGCCGTGGTCTGCTCATCATCGCTGAGGACATCGACGGCGAGGCCCTGCCTACCCTCGTCCTCAACAAGATCCGCGGCGCCCTCAACGTCTGCGCCGTCAAGGCTCCGGGCTACGGCGATCGCCGCAAGCGCATCCTCGAGGACATCGCCGTCCTCACCGGTGGTCAGGCTGCTCTGGACGAGCTGGGCGTGAAGGTCGCTGACATTACCGCCGATATGCTCGGTACCGCTAAGTCCGTCACCATCTCCAAGGACAACACCGTCGTTGTCGGCGGCGCTGGCTCCAAGGAGGCCATCGACGCCCGCATCGCTCAGATCAAGGGCGAGATGGAGAACACCACCTCTGACTTCGACCGCGAGAAGCTCCAGGAGCGCCTGGCCAAGCTCTCCGGCGGCGTTGCCGTCATCAAGGTCGGCGCTGCTACCGAGTCCGAGCTCAAGGAAATCAAGCACCGCGTCGAGGACGCCCTGCAGGCAACCCGTGCTGCTGTCGAGGAGGGCATCGTCGCCGGTGGCGGCGTCGCCTTCATGGACGCTGCTCCTGCGCTCGATGCTGTCGAGATTGACGACCCCGAGGAGAAGATCGGCGTCGACATCGTCAAGAAGGCTCTGACCGCTCCGGTCGCTACCATCGCCAAGAACGCTGGCTTTGAGGGCGCTGTCGTGGTCGACAAGGTTGCCGAGCTGCCCGCCGGCCAGGGTCTCAACTCTGCCAACGGCGAGTGGGGCGACATGATCGAGATGGGCGTCCTCGACCCCGTCAAGGTCAGCCGCGTCACCCTGCAGAACGCTGCTTCTGTCGCCAGCCTGATCCTCATCACCGAGGCCACCGTCTCCGATGTGCCCAAGAACACTCAGCTTGAGGACGCTATCGCTGCTGCCACCGCTGGTCAGCAGGGCGGCGGTATGTACTAAGGCCGACAAGGTCTAGAACTCCCACCGGGAATCCGGGGGCGTGACGGGGCTTCTCTCCGGAACGTCCTCGGACATGCAAAGAGGCTCCGCATCGCGCTTCGCGCTGCGGAGTCTCTTTGCGTTCTGCGGAATGTTCCGGAGAGAAGCCCCGTCACGCCCCCGGATCCCCTGCGTTTACGGCCTTGAGGTCGGCGGGCGGAGAAGGACGTGGTTGATGGGAATACGTGTCCCTTTCGCTGTTTCGCGGCTTTGCCGCGAAAGGCGCGTTACTTTGGGATGGGTGGGGAACGTGGTCGTTGCGGCAACTGATCCCCGCCACAAATTACCCTTGGCATACTTGCGCGAATACCTGCTCGTGCTACACTTGCAATTGCTGTTTCAGGGCGGGGTGGAATTCCCCACTGGCGGTAAATCGGGCGGTGTCAAGGGGACGCCGTGGCGCAGGCGAGGTGTCTGCGACCGAGCCGATGAGTCCGCGACCCGTGTGTGCGTTGGTTCGCATGCCGGCTGAACTGGTGAGACCCCAGTACCAACGGTTAGAGTCCGGATGAAAGAGGCAGGTGATCTTATGTCTGAACAGTCGCAGCATATCCATTTTGAGAACACGAATAGGTGGAGCACCAAACAGCTCGTTACCATGGCGCTGATGTGTGCCTTGGGCGCCCTGTTTATGTACGTGCAGCTGCCTATCCTTCCTTCGGCGCCGTTTTTGACGTATGACCCGTCGCTGGTGCCGGCGATGGTGTGCGGTTTTGCGTATGGTCCTGGCGCCGGTACTGCTGTTGCCGCTATGGCGATTGTTATCCATGCGCTTACCACGGGCGATTGGGTCGGCGCACTTATGAACCTGGTTGCTACGCTGGGCTACATTCTGCCCGCGGCTATCGTGTACCAGAAGATGCATACCTATAAGGGTGCCGTGATTGGCCTAGTGTTCGGTGTCATTGCCGCTACGGCGTTGTCTATGGTCGCAAACCTTACCATTGGCGTATGGTTCTGGTATGGCTCGGTCGATGTGATCGCCCCGCTTATGATTCCTGCCGTGCTGCCGTTCAACCTTATCAAGACCGTGCTTAACTCGGTGTTGACGCTAGCGGTGTATAAAGCAGTCTCCAACCTCATCACGCCTAAAAAGGACCAGGTCAAAGGCCGCGCATGATTGAGTGTCGGGGCGTTTCCTTTAGCTATGACGGTGCCGTGTCGGCACTCGACGGTGTCGATCTGAACATCGAGGACGGGGAGTTTTTCTGCATCCTCGGTGGCAATGGGTCGGGCAAGTCGACGTTTGCCAAGCATCTGAATGCACTGTTGCAGCCCGATGCGGGCACGGTGCGTATCAACGGCATGGATGCGTCCGACCCCGAGCTGGTCTACGACATTCGTTCGACCGCGGGCATGGTATTCCAGAATCCCGATGATCAGCTGGTAGCAACGCTTGTCGAAGATGACGTTGCGTTTGGTCCCGAAAACCTTGGCGTGCCATCGGCGCAAATTGCGCAGCGCGTACGCGAGGCGCTGAAGGGCGTGGGCCTGGTGGGCTTTGAGCGCCATGAGACCCACGCGCTTTCGGGCGGCCAAAAGCAGCGCGTGGCGCTTGCCGGCGTGCTCGCCATGGAACCGCGCGTGCTCATATTGGACGAGGCTTCTTCGATGCTCGATCCGCGTGGGCGCAAGGGCCTTATGAAGGCTTGCCGCGCGTTGCACGATCGCGGTATGACCATCGTGATGATTACGCACTTTATGGAAGAGGCCGCCGAGGCCGATCGTGTCGCGGTGTTTCGGGCGGGGCGCGTTGCCATGCTCGGTACGCCCGAGGAAATCTTGACGCGGGCAGACGAACTTGCGCAGCTCAACCTGGATATGCCGGCGTCGTGCTGTCTGGGCAGGTCGCTTCGTGCGAAGGGCGTGCCCGTTTGCGCGCAGGTGCGTGAGGCGGATATGGTCGCCGAGATTGCACAGGTTTATGCCGAGCGGAGCGGGGCGGACGTCGCAGCACAGCCTTCCGCATCCGATTCTCGTATGCTTGACAATGGATCCTCTGCGGCCGATGGGATGGCCGCGTCGGAGCCCGTTATCGAGATTTCGCATCTCTCGCATAGTTACTCGCTGAGCGCCCGCGAGCGCCGTCGATGGCACAAGCGCTCGACCACTGCGGACGCATCGAGCAAACAGGCTCTTTGGGGTAACGATCCAAACAGCCCCTGGGCGCTACGTGATGTTTCGCTGACGGTGCGCCGCGGCGAGTTTCTGGGCCTGGCGGGTCATACCGGCTCGGGTAAATCGACGCTGGTTCAGCATCTCAACGGGTTGATTCGTCCGCAGGAGGGAAGCGTTTGCGCGCTGGGGCTCGACCTATCAAACAAGAAAGACGCCGCCGCGGTTAAGGCCAAGGTCGGCGTGGTGTTTCAATATCCTGAGCGTCAGCTGTTTGCCGAAACCGTGGCGCAGGACGTGGCGTTTGGTCCGCATAACCTTGGCTTGCCGCAAGATGAAGTCGACCGTCGTATCGAGTCATCGCTCTCACGCGTGGGCCTCGACCTTTCCACGGTCGGCGACAAGAGTCCCTTTGAGCTTTCGGGCGGTCAGCAACGGCGTGTGGCATTCGCCGGCGTGCTCGCCATGGAGCCCGAAGTCCTGGTGCTCGATGAGCCCATGGCGGGGCTCGATCCGGCTGCGCGCAGGGATTTCCTTGAGCTTATCGATCGACTTCACCGCGATGGCCTGACCGTTGTCATGGTTTCGCATAGTATGGATGACCTGGCCAATTGCTGCGACCGTATTGTCGTGATGAACGAGGGCGCGGTGTTTGCCGAGGGCACGCCCGCTCAGGTTTTTGCGCATGCGGATGAGCTCAAGTCGATCGGCTTGGGCGTTCCCGCCGCCCAGCGCATGGCGTTGGCGCTCGCGGAGGCGGGCGTGCCGCTGCGTTGCGGCGGGCTTTATACGGTTGAGTCGCTGGCAGACGAGTTGGTGGACCTGCTAATCGGTCGCTCGGACGGTCCTTCTAACGTCGCGGACATTGCTAAATCCAAGACGGTCGCGCGAGAGGAGGGCTGCTAATGGAGGCGTTTTCGTTTGGCAGCTACTATCCGAGCGATAGTGCGATCCATCGCCTGGATCCGCGCACCAAGCTGCTCCTGGGCTTTGTGTTTTTAATCACGACGCTGACCGTCGGCGGCTTCCGCGGACTGGCCCCTGTCGCAATTTTCGTCGTGCTGATCTATGCCGTGTCCCGGGTGCCGGCTCGTCGCGTTCTGTCGTCGATGGCGCCGCTGCTGGCAATCGTCGTCGTGGTCGCGGTGCTCAACTTGTTTACCGATCAGAGCGGGCGCATCCTGTGGCAGCTCGGCTTTCTGCAGATAAGCGAGGGCTCACTGCGTTCTGCCGCCTTTATGGCGTGCCGCCTGACGTTGATGATGGCCGGTATGAGCGCTATTACGCTCACCACACCGACGCTCGACCTCACCGCGGGTTTTGAGCGCCTGCTCGCACCGTTTGCGCGTGTGGGACTTCCTGCGCACGAGCTCGGCATGATCATGGGCATCGCGCTGCGCTTTATGCCGCAGTTTGCCACCGAGATGAAGCAGACGGCCGATGCGCAGGCAAGCCGCGGTGCACGCGTGACGGGCGGTCCGCTCGGCGGCGTGCGTATGCTCGGCAGTGTGGCGATTCCACTGTTCACGGGCGTGTTCCGTCATGCCGAGACGTTGTCTGCCGCCATGGATGCCCGTTGCTATCATGGCGAGCGGGGCCGCACACGTCTGCATACGCTTGCATTTGGCCGCGGCGATGCGTTGGCGGCGGTGGTGACGGCGTTGCTGCTCATCTGCGTCATCGTCATCAATCTTCAACTTGTTTAGGCGCGATTCGAGCGCACGAAAGGGGTCCCTATGACCGACAACGACCGCACGGCTCAGCTTGAGCGCGCCTGTTCGTATCTCAGACGCATTCCGGCGTGGTATCTAGCCACGACCGATGTGGCCGACGGGCATCAGCCCCGCGTGAGGCCGTTTTCGTTTGCCATGGTCGATGACGGCAAGCTGTGGTTTTGCACCTCGCGCGATAAGGACGTGTGGACCGAGCTCAGCGCGAACCCCAAGTTTGAGGTTTCGGGTTGGAAACCGGGGGAGTGTTGGATTGTGCTGACTGGCGAGGCCGCACTTGAGGACGACGCAGTTGCGAGCGACAAGGTGCGTCAAGCGGGTTTTAAGCACATGGTGGGCATCGGCGAGGAACACGAGAGTGCCAACGACGGCCGCCTTGCTTTCTTTTCGGTCCGCAACATTGCCGCGCGCTTCTGTGATATCGACGGCAGCGAGGAGCGCCTGGAGCTCTAGCTCACACCAACCAGGCTCTCAAACTGGCTAGTACAGGAGGAAACGTGGACGGATTGAATACGGTTTTGGAGTATCTGACGTCGGTGCCGGCGTGGTACTTGGCGACGAGCGTGGACGGGCAGCCACATGTACGTCCATTTTCGTTTGCTCAGATCCAGGATGGCAAGCTGTGGTTTGTAACAGCGCGCACCAAAGATGTGTGGCAAGAGCTGCTGCAAAACCAGCGCTTTGAGGCCACGAGTTGGTGGCCGGGCCATGGCTGGCTCATCTTGCGCGGGCGTGCCGGCTTGGATGACCAGGCTTTAGGCGAAATGCGCGAAGCCGGGTGGAAGCATCTAGAGCACCTGGGCGAGCACTATGAGGGGCCTAACGACCCCACGCTCGTCTTCTTTAGCGTCGAGGATCCCGAGGCTTTTATCTGCAATCACGACGAATGGGTGCCGGTCGAGCTCTAGCCAGCTGGCTCATCCTAACAACTTGGTTTTCGCATGGGCGGGCCCCGTATTGCCCGGCGCCGTTAGGAGCGCCGGTCAATACGGGGCCCGCTCCATTTGTCAATTCCTTCAAGCGAATGTGTCGGGAATGTTTCAATGCATGAATATGCAAGCCATTTACGTATTCATGCATCTTTTGGTGCTAAAGTTTCAACCAACTTCATAACGACCGCTGCGAAATGCGCATCGGTGCATAAATCGCAGACAAGGAGTCTGATATGTCTTTGAAGGTTGGAATCGTCGGCGCGGCTGGATATGCCGGAGCCGAGCTCATTCGCCTCGTGCTCGGCCATCCCGAGTTTGAACTTGTTGCCATTACGTCCAACGCCGATGCCGGCCAGCCGCTGTCCGCGGTGTATCCGAGCTTTGCTGGCGTGAGCGATCTGGTTTTCACCACGCATGACGCCCCCGAGCTCAAGAGCTGCGATGCGGTTTTTCTTGCCGTGCCGCACACGGCTGCCATGGCACAGGTGCCCGCGCTGCTTGCATCGGGCGTCTCCTGCTTTGATCTTTCGGCCGACTACCGTCTGAACGACGCGTCCGTTTTTGAGGCTTGGTATGCCGCCGAGCATACGAGCCCCGAGCTGCTCAAGACCCGTGCCTTCGGTCTGCCCGAGCTGTTCTGCCAGGACTTGGAGACCGCCGCATCCGACCATGCCGACGGCAAACCCGTGCTGGTCGCCTGCGCCGGTTGCTATCCCACCGCAACGAGCCTTGCCGCCGCGCCCGCCGTGCGCGCGGGCTGGGTGGCCGAGAACGGTCCCGTGATCGTTGACGCCATCAGCGGCGTGACGGGTGCCGGCAAGTCCTGTAACGCCCGCACCCATTTTTGCAGCGCGGACGAAAACCTGGAGGCCTATGGCGTGGGTAAGCATCGTCACACGCCCGAAATCGAGCAAATCCTCGGTCTAACCGATCGCGTCGTTTTTACCCCGCACCTGGCACCGCTCAAGCGCGGCCTGCTCTCCACGGTGACGCTGCCGCTCACGCCGCAGGCCATCGACTCCCTGGCTCTTGAGGATGTCGTCGACTATTACAAGCAGTTCTACGCTGGACGCACCTTTGTGCGCGTGCTCGACGCCGGCCAGCAGCCCAAGACGGCTTCGGTCGTCGGAACCAACGCCGCCCAGATTGGCCTCGCGCTCAACAAGCGCGCGGGCGTTCTGGTGGCGACGGGCGCCATCGACAATCTGTGCAAGGGTGCAGCAGGCCAGGCGGTCCAGTGCGCCAACATCGTCTTTGGTTTTGACGAGCGACGAGGCTTGCCCACAGTGGCGTGCCCAGTGTAGCACATTCGATTGTTAACGATTTGGTAGTCGGGCATCGAGTGGGGCGCCACTCTTAAGCTGGTCTCATGATTACGACTGGCATGGCGCACCAACCGATGTCCGTTTTTTGTTTGACATAAGGAGTCATAAAGACGATGAATATCGAGCTGTTTGATATCAAGATTCGCGCCGTCGAGGGTGGCGTTACGGCAGCGGCCGGCTTTAAGGCCACAGGCATCCATGCGGGATTCCGGAAGAATCCCGAGCGCCTGGATTACGCGCTCGTCGTGCCCGATAAACCCTGTCCCGGGGCCGGCGTGTTTACGACTAACCGCTTTTGTGCGGCGCCCGTGCAGGTGAGCCGTGCCAACCTGGGCGGCGCCGACAAGGGCTACGGCGTCATTGCCGGCGTTTCGGTCAACTCTGGCAATGCCAACGCCGCCACGGGCGAGACCGGCCTTGCATGCGCGCGCGAGACGTGCAGCATCGCATCGCAGGTCATCGGCTGCGAGCCCCAGCAGATTCTGGTTGCCTCCACGGGTGTGATTGGCCAGATTCTGCCGATCGACACGTTTGAGACCGCCATTCCTGCTGCCTACGAGGCACTCTCCGCCCACGGTGGCGCCGATGCCGCTCGCGCCATCATGACGACCGACACGCACTCCAAGGAGTACGCCGTGTCCTACGTCAGCGAGGCTGCGGGACACACAGGCAATGCCTATACGGTGGGCGGTATGTGCAAGGGCTCGGGCATGATCATGCCCAACATGGCCACCATGATCGCGGTCATCACTACCGATGCCCCCGTCGAGCCGGCGGCGCTCCACGCCCTGTTGCTCTCCACCGTCAAGCAGACCTTTAACAAGGTAACGGTCGATTCCGACACCTCGACCAACGACACCTGCATCATGCTTGCCTCCGGCGCCGCTGCCGCAGATGCCGAGCCTATCGTCGAGGGCTCCGATGCCTTCGACGAGTTGGCATTTGCCGTGCACGAGGTGTGCGAGAGCCTGGCGCGCAATATCGCCGCCGATGGTGAGGGCGCATCCAAGCTTGTTACGGTCAACGTTACCGGCGCCGTGAACGACGAGGAGGCCGATATCGCCGCCCGTGCCGTTGCCAACTCGCCGCTCGTTAAGACCTGCATCGCCGGCCACGACTGCAACTGGGGCCGCGTTGCCATGGCGCTTGGCAAGTGCGGCGTGAAGTTTAATCAGGAAGACGTTTCCATCGACATGATGGGCATGCCTGTCTGTCGCGACGGTCTGACTGTTCCCTTTGATGAGGACGAGGCTCTACGACGTTTCGAGGCGCCCGAGATCGTGATCTCGGCCGACCTGGGCGCAGGCGACGCGGCAACGACCGTGTGGACCTGCGACCTCACGCATGAATACATCTCCATCAACGGCGACTACCGTTCCTAGATTCCGGGCACGCTGCGCATCTTGCCGCGATTGCGGACAGCGGAGCACGGCGCGATAACGATACGAAAGACGAGGCAGATTATGAAATTCGCACGCGATTGTCGTTCGAGCGAATCCAACGAAGCAACCGCGCAGCTGCTGTTCGAAGCGCTGCCGTGGATTAAGAACCTGACCGGCAAGACGGTTGTTATCAAATATGGCGGAGCCGCCATGGTTGATGAGCAGCTGCGCCGCGACGTGATGAGCGACATCGTTTTGCTCAAGATCATCGGCATGCGCCCCGTCATCGTGCATGGCGGCGGCAAGGCCATCAACGAGGCGCTGAGCCATTACGATATTCCCGTCGAGTTTAAGAACGGCCAGCGCGTGACCACGCCGGCGACGATGGATATCGTGCGCGAGGTGCTGGGCGGCAAGGTTAACCAGGAGCTGGTTGCTGCCATCAACCACCACGGCAACCTGGCCGTGGGCGTGTCGGGCAGCGATGCCGGCACGCTCATCGCCGAGCCGCTCGACCCCGAGCTCGGTCGCGTGGGCAAAGTGACGCACGTCAACACCGACTATATCGAGCGCTTACTCGATAGCGAGTACATCCCCGTTATCGCTACCGTCGCGGCGGGGGAGGACGGCGGTTTTTTCAACATCAACGCCGATACCGCCGCCGGTGCCGTTGCGGCAGCGCTGCATGCGCATAAGGCGATCTTTTTGACCGACGTCGACGGCCTGTACAAGGACTTTAGCGATAAAGACTCACTCATCTCCAACCTAACACTCGACGAGGTTAACGAAATGCTCTACGGCGGCGAGGTCGATAAGGGCATGATTCCCAAGCTGCGCGCGGCCGTCGATGCGCTTGCCGGCGGCGTATTTCGCGCTCACATCATCAACGGCACCACGCCGCATTCGCTGCTGCTGGAGCTGCTGACCGATGCCGGCGTCGGCACCGTGATCCATTCCACCGAGACGGCTTACGAGTTCGATACACATCCGCATCCGCTTTCGACGTTTGCTGCGCGTCTGACCGAGAACCTCGACGAGGTCGAGAAGCTTCAGACGGTCTAACTGACTCGCAGCTGCCCCATTCCTGCACCCATAGGCCTGCGCCGTCTGGCGCCCAACGAAAGGCATCCCATGTCACTTGCAGCTCAGCAATCGCTTGAATCCCATTACGTTATGCATACCTTTGGCCGCTCTCCGGTCGAGTTTGTCGAGGGTCACGGCATGAAGCTCACCGGCGACGATGGCCGTGAGTACCTCGACTTTCTTGCCGGCATCGGCGTGTGCAGCCTAGGTCATGGCAACCTGGCTGTGCTCTCGGCGCTTGAGGCACAGACCAAAAAGCTCATGCATGTCTCCAATTACTTCTACATTGAGCAGCGCGGACAGGTCGCGGCGCTGCTGTCCAAGCTTGCTAACGACGACGCAGATGGTGCGCGCGTGCTTGCCGATGCCATTGTCGCCGGCGATGAGACCACGGCAGCTGCTCTTGGTGCCCCGGCTGCGGATGAGCAGGTTTGGGAGACCTTCTTTGCCAACTCCGGCGCCGAGGCCAACGAGGGCTCGATGAAGCTCGCGCGCCTGTACGCCAAGCGTGCCGGTAACGGCGGCAACACCATCGTGTGCATGCGCGGCGGCTTCCACGGCCGTACGCTCGAGACCATTGCCGCCACTATGCAGGATTGGCTGCAGGATAGTTTCCGCCCGCTGCCGGGTGGCTTTGTGGCCTGCACGCCCAACGATATCGATGAACTGCGTGCGATCTTTAAGCAGCTGGGGAGCGAAATTTGTGCCGTGATGCTCGAGCCGATCCAGGGCGAGAGCGGTGTGCACCCCATGACCGAGGAGTTTATGGCGGCAGCGCGCGACCTGGCACACGAAGTGGGCGCCGTGCTTATCGCCGACGAGGTCCAGTGCGGCATCTTCCGCTGCGGCAAGCCGTTTGCATTCCAAGCCTATGGCGTGGAACCCGACATCATGAGCCTTGCCAAGGGCATTGCTGATGGCGTGCCCATGGGTGCCGTCGTAGCAAAGAAGGAGATTGCCGACGTGTTTAAGCCGGGCGACCACGGCTCGACGTTTGGCGGTAGCTGCTTGGCCATCGCGGCGTGTGCCGCGACGCTCTCCGCACTCGTGCGCGGCGATTATGCCGACCACGCTGCCAAGGTAGGCGCCTATATGGAGGCAAAGCTCGCCAAGCTGCCGAACGTGACCGAGGTGCGTGGCCGCGGCTTGATGCTCGGCTGTGATTTGGATGATGCCGCGGGCGACGCGCATGATATTGTTGCCCGCGCGCTGGCCGCCGGTGCCGTGATTAACGCTACAGGTGCTCATACGCTGCGTTTCCTGCCGCCGCTCGTCTGCGAGGAATCCGACGTGGACAGTCTGATCGAGATCCTGTCGGACGTTTTGGCCTAACACAGCGAAATAACTTAACTTTGACCGGGTTCCGGACTGCGGACGTGCCCTATGTGGCATGATTCAGCGGTCTGGAGCCCGTTTTGCCTTAGATTTGCTAAGGCGGGGAGACCTGCTGGTCAAAAAACATCAAATATGAGTACTGTTACCAGCTGAATCTCATATGAAACCGACTATCTAGGATTAGTTAGACCACACATGTTCAGTTATGTTAATGGGGAAACAGCTAGCAAAGGCTTCAAATCGCTGATTCAGGGCTAGATTTACCCAGCGAAACCCAAAAATCGCTGCTACAAAATTAGTAACAGTACTCATTTTTGCCATTTTTTGGCCACGGCCTTTGTGACGGACGTGCTGGCGGGTTCGAATCCCTCTGCGCTGGGCCCAAAAAAGAAAGGCCCCCATAGCTGGGAGCCTATCAAATCAGTGGTGGGCGATGAGGGATGTCCGCGTGCGGCTGGCGCCGCCCGCGCCCCGCTTCGTCGCTCCGCTCCTCGCGTGCTGCGCTGGAAAACGCTTGCGCGTTTCCTCAGCTCCGCACCCCGGCGGGTTCGAATCCCATGAAATGGGCCCAAACAAAAAACGGTCCCCTTTCGAGGACCGTTTCCAAATCGGTGGTGGGCGATGAGGGATGTCCGCGTGCGGCTGGTGCCGCCCGCGCCCCGCTTCGTCGCTCCGCTCCTCGCGTGCTGCGCTGGAAAACGCTTCGCGTTTCCTCAGCTCCGCACCCTTGCGGGTTCGAATCCCATGCGCTGGGCCCAAAAAAGAAAGGCCCCCATAGCTGGGAGCCTTTTCAATCAAGTGGTGGGCGATGAGGGATTCGAACCCCCAGCCTTGTGCGTGTAAAGCACCTGCGCTAACCGTTGCGCCAATCGCCCGTGCGGAGAGAGTATAGCAAAACAATCGCCTCATTCATCTCATATCCATTAAAGGTAACCGTCGCGTGTCACAGCGGAGCTGATTCAGTTGAGATTGCCTGAACATTCCGCCCCTCTTTACGCCCTCGGGTATACTCAAAAGCTATTGATTCGATTTGATGCCCAGCAACAGCAGAGGGGATAGTATATGTGCGGTTTTGTCGGTTTTGTCGGTGGGACGGATAACCAATCCGAGGTGCTCACCAAGATGATGGACCGCATCGTCCATCGTGGTCCCGACATGGGCGGTCAGTTTATCGACGGCCGCGTTGCCCTCGGCTTCCGCCGCTTGTCGATCCTCGACCTGACCGAGGCCGGCGCCCAACCCATGGCCAACGAGGACGGTAGCGTCGTCATTGTCTTCAACGGCGAGATCTACAACTTCCAAGAACTCCGTTCCGAGCTCGAGGCCAAGGGCTATAAGTTCCACTGCGGCGCCGACACCGAGAGCCTCCTGCACGGCTATGAGGAGTGGGGCGAGGCAGTACTTGATCGCTTGCGCGGTATGTACGCCTTCGTCATCTGGGACAAGAAGAAGAACAAGCTTTTTGGCGCCCGCGATATCTTTGGCATCAAGCCGCTCTACTACTATCCCATGGCCGATGCGGGCGACGGCGCTCCGGGCGTGCTCTTTGGATCCGAGATCAAGAGCTTCTTGGACTACCCGCACTTCCACAAGGCGGTCAACAAAAAGGCCCTGCGTCCGTACATGACGCTGCAGTATTCGGCAACCGAGGAGACCTTCTTCGAGGGGGTCTACAAGCTGCCGCCGGCGCATTACTTTACCGTAGACATCCCGACCGGCAAGATGAACATCGAGCGCTACTGGGATTGCGATTACTCTGCCGTCGAGAAGCCGTTCGAGGAGTACGTCGACGAGCTGGACGAGGTCGTGCACGAGAGCGTCGAGGCCCATCGCATCGCCGACGTCAAGGTCGCGTCGTTCCTCTCCGGTGGCGTCGACTCCAGCTACATCGCCGCTTGCCTCATGCCCGACAAGACCTTCTCGGTGGGCTTCGATTACAAGAATTTCAACGAGACTAACTACGCCAAGGAACTTTCCGATAAGCTCGGCGTCGAGAACGTTCGCAAGATGATTACCGCCGACGAGTTCTTCGGTGCGCTCGAGGACATCCAATATCACATGGACGAGCCGCAGTCCAACCTGTCTTCCGTGCCGCTGTGGTTCTTGGCCGAGATGGCCCGCAAGGACGTCACCGTCGTGCTTTCGGGCGAAGGCGCCGACGAGCTCTTTGGCGGCTACGCCTACTACGAGGACACGGTCCCGGTCCGCAAGTACAAAAAGATGGTGCCGCTGCCCATCCGTCGCGCGCTCGGTAACCTGGCGTTGCATATGCCGTACTTCAAGGGACATAACTTCCTGGTCAAGGGTGCCGAGATCCCTGAGAAGTCGTTCCTGGGACAGGCTCTGGTTTGGCCGGAGCGCGAGGTCGACGGCGTGCTCAAGCCCGAGTACAACACCGGCGATGGCGCCTTCGAGCTTGCCGCTCCCATCTATGCGCGCGTGAAAGGGCAGCCCGAGCTGGTCAAGAAGCAGTACCTGGACATGAACATGTGGCTCCCAGGCGACATTCTGCTCAAGGCCGACAAGATGTGCATGGCGCACTCGCTGGAGCTGCGCGTGCCCTTCCTGGACCGCAAAGTCATGGAGTTCGCCGAGCACATTCCCGATCGCTACCGCATCAACGAGAACGGCAACAAACAGGTACTCCGCCACGCTGCCAACAAGTCGCTGCCCGATGAGTGGGCCACCCGTCCCAAGGTGGGCTTCCCGGTGCCGATTGTCTACTGGCTGCGCGAGCAAAAGTGGTACGACTATGTCAAGGAGTACTTCACCGCGCCGTGGGCAAGCGAGTTCTTCGATACCGACGAGCTCATGCACCTGCTCGATCTGCACTTTGCGGGCAAGGGCGATTTCCAGCGCAAGATCTATACGCCGCTCGTGTTCCTGGTGTGGTACAAGCGCTTCTTTATCGACGAGGACCAGCCCGCTGTTCAGGCTGCCTAGCCTCGGCTTACGAACGCCTGCGCGTAACGGCTCCTCCGGGAGCCGTTTTTGCGTGGGTGCGTTTCAGTTACTATAAAAACTGTCCCTGCCAAATGGCTGAGAAAGGTGAAAGATGCACCATTCGGATTCCGCGACCGTGACCACGGTCGATACGCTTGCCAAGCTTCTCGATGTGTGCGGCGAGCTGCGCGCATCAGAGCAGGTTGACGAGCGTGCCGTGACCGGCTGCTCGTTTGATTCGCGCGCGGTCTCGGCAGGTGACGTGTTCTTTTGCAAAGGCGCTGCCTTTAAGCCCGCGTTTTTGGGCATGGCGCTCGATGCGGGCGCCGTCGCATTTGTGTGCGAAGAGTCGCTGGTCGAGTCTCTGGAGCCGCTGGCGCAGGAGAGCGGTGCTGCGATGCTGGTTGTTGATAGCGTTCGCACGGCCATGGCCCTGTTGCCGCCGGAGGTCTACGACCGTCCCGACCACGACGTCAAGATCGTGGGCATCACCGGTACCAAGGGAAAGACCACGGCCGCTTTTATGCTCCAGTCGATTATCAAAGCGGCGGGCGAGTCCTGCGGCATGATCGGCTCGGTGAGTACCGACGATGGTATCGAGTGCTACGAGAGCACCAATACCACGCCAGAGGCCCCCGAGGTCTGGCGCCATATCGCCAACTGCCGTGAGTCCGGTCGCCAGTCCATGGTCATGGAGGTCTCGAGCCAGGCGCTCAAGTACCAACGCGTCGAGAATCTGCCGTTTGACGTGGCGTGCTTCCTCAACATCGGGCGTGACCACATCTCGCCGATCGAACACCCCACGTTTGAGGATTATTTTGAGAGCAAACTCAGGATCTTTGACCAGGCAAAGACCGCCGTGGTGAATCTGGGCACCGAAGAGGTTGACCGTGTGCTGGAGGCAGCGTCGACGGCCGAGCGCTTGGTGACCGTTGGCGTCGAGCATCCCGAGGCAAGCCTGTGGGCAAGCGATGTCCGCGTGGTCGGCTTTAACATCGAGTTTAACCTGCATGGCCTGTGTGCCGACGAGTCCGAGGCGGGGGAGAAGGTCCTGCTGGGCATCGCGGGCGACTTTAACGTGGAAAACGCGCTGGTCGCTATCGCCGCTGCGCACGAGATCGGCATCGGTATCGAGGCTATCAAGAAGGGCCTCTCCAAACTGCGTGTGCCGGGCCGTATGGAGGTCGTGGAGTCGAAGGACGGCCGCGTGATCTGCGTCGTTGACTATGCGCACAACCAGCTTTCGTTCCGTTCGCTTTTCTCGTCGGTCAAGCGCGCGTTTCCCACTAGTCCAGTCATTGCAGTGTTTGGCGCTGCCGGCGGCAAGGCGCAGGAGCGCCGCGAGCAGCTTCCGCGCGAGGCCGCACCATATTCCGACCTGATGATTTTTGCCAACGAGGACCCGGCTCACGAGGACCCGATGAAGGTCTGTCGCGAGCTTGCCGAGCATGTTCCCGACGATACGCCGAACGAGATCATCCTCGACCGTGAAGCCGCTGTGCATGCGGCGTTCAAGGCGGCGCGCGAGGAGTACGTCAACCCCAATGCCCCCACCATTGTCTTGCTGCTGGCAAAGGGTGACGAGGAGCTCATGCACGTGGGCGACGAGTTCGTGCCCATCGAGAGCGACCTTTCGTTGGCCAATCGCCTGATCGATGTTACCCAGTTTGACTAATGAACCATGATGGCGAAGGCGCCCTGAGTGCGCTGTCGCCATAAACGTGTTCCCTCAATCAAAACATGCTGTCCAAGCCCAAACCCTTCTACGTAAACGGAGTAACCATGTCCCACAACACCCTGCCGACCGTCGCCGAGCTTTCGGGCGAGATGCGCGAGCGCTTGGCCAAGGTTAAGTACGTCTTTACCGACCTGGATGCTACGATGCTCGCACCCGGCTCGTGCGTGCTGCGCGACAACGACGGCAACCCCTCGACCAAGCTCGTCGAGGCTGTCGTGGCACTTGCCCGCGCCGGCATCCAAGTGGTTCCCACCTCGGGCCGCAACCGCACCATGATCCACGAGGATGCGCGCGTGCTCGGCCTCAACTCCTACATTGGTGAGATGGGTGGCCTGGTCATGTACGACCTCAAAGCCAACGATTGGGAGTATCTGACCGGCGACATGCCCTACGACCCCTCTTGCGGTCTCACGCCGCACCAGGTGATCGAGCAGACCGGCGTGTGCGAGAAGATCCTCGCCCGCTGGCCGCACAAGATCGAGTATCACAACGACATGTCGACCGGCTACAAGTACCGCGAGGTCACCGTCGGCATGCGCGGCGACATCCCCGATGACGAGGCGCAGGCCATCCTCGACGAGGCCGGCTGCGGCCTGGTGTGGGCCTGTAACGGTCACCTGACGCATCTGTCCAAGCCGACGACGCTCGAGCTCGATCGCGTCGAGGACGGTCGCGCGTTCAACATCAACCCCGCGGGTCTCAACAAAGGCGTCGCCATTGCGCGCTTCTGCGAGCACCTGGGGATCGAGCGCGAGGAGACGCTCGCGCTCGGCGACTCCGAGTCCGACTTCTACATGGCCGATCACGTGGGCACGTTCTGCCTGGTCGAGAATGGTCTGACGAGCGCCGGCGCGCCCGAGTTCCTGGCTGCTTGCGAGAACGCTTTCGTTACGCGCGGCAAAATTGTCGACGGTTGGGCGGCGACGGCAGAGCTGCTGGTCGCGGCGCGTTCGTAGCGCGGCGTCGCCGCACTTGGACATGTCTTTTCGAGAGAGACTGGTGAGGTAATGTCCGATATCGAGAATCCGGCAGGCGACACGCGCCCGATTGGCGTGTTCGATTCTGGTTTGGGCGGTCTGACGGTTGCGCGCGCCATCGCGACGGCGCTGCCGCATGAGTCCGTCTACTACTTCGGCGACACCAAACGCTGCCCCTACGGCACGCGCACCGAGGATGAGGTGCGCTCGTTTGCGTTGCAGGCGAGCCGTTGGCTGTCGAAGCACGACGTCAAGATTATGGTCATCGCCTGCAACACGGCGACAGCTGCGGCCTTGCGTCTGGCCCAGCAGGTGCTCGACGTTCCCGTGATCGGCGTGATCGCGCCGGGTGCCCGTGCGGCAATCAACAGCACCCGCACGCGTCGCGTAGGCGTGCTCGCCACCAACCTCACCATTCGCTCGGGCGCTTACACGCGCGCCATTCAGGACCTAGATGCCGGCGTCGACGTATACGGCTGCCCCGCCTCGAGCTTTGTCGAGGTTGTCGAACACGAGCTCGCCTCGGGTGCGCATCTGCAAGAGCAGTGGCTTGAGAACGAGGACATCTTCGATACGCCTGCCGTGCGTGCGCTGGTGGGTGCCACGGTTGAGCCACTGCGCGACCACGGTATCGATACCGTGGTGCTCGGCTGTACGCATTTTCCGCTGTTGGTGGGACCTATCCGCCATGCGCTGGGGCCTGGGGTACGCGTCGTGAGTTCCGCCGAGGAGACCACGCGCGAGCTGACCGATATCCTCACGCGCCGCGAGCAGCTGGCGGGCGTCGCCGCCGAGCCGCAGCATCGTTTTGCCACGACGGCCGATAACATTGCCGAGTTTGCGGTGGCGGGCAGCTTTATCTTTGGTCAGCCGCTCAAGAGCATCGAACATATCGATATCGATGAGCTGAAATAGATGTAAGGCAGCCGCCAAAGCCTTCGCCACATCTTTTGCCGAAAGGATCTTTCTATGGAGTACATGCAGGTCAACCGCGCCAACGGCCGCGCCGCCAACGAGTTGCGTCCCGTTAAGCTCACCCGTGGCGTCATGAAGCACGCCCACGGCTCGTGTTTGGCCGAGTTTGGCGACACGCGCGTACTGTGCGCCGCCACCATCGAGGAGGGCGTGCCGGGTTGGCGCAAGGGCGCCAAGGCCGGTTGGGTAACGGCGGAGTACGCCATGCTGCCGGCGTCGACCGGCAAGCGCTGCAAGCGCGAGCATGCCAACCGCAAGGGCCGCTCCATGGAGATCGAGCGCCTCATTGGCCGCAGTCTGCGTACCGTCGTCAACATGAAGGCGCTCGGCGAGTATACCATTACCGTCGACTGCGATGTGATTCAGGCCGATGGCGGCACGCGTACGGCGAGCATTACCGGCGCCTGGGTGGCGTTGCACGACGCCCTTGCCATGTGGGTCGAGGCGGGCAAACTCGAGCGCATCCCGCTTACCGGCCAGGTGGCTGCCATCTCCATGGGCGTTGTCGACGGCAATACGCTGCTCGACTTGGATTATTCCGAGGACAGCCACGCCGAGGTCGACATGAACCTCGTCGCCACCGATTCCGGCGAGATGATCGAACTTCAGGGTACCGGTGAGCAGGCGCCCTTCGACCGTAAGCGTCTCAACGCCCTACTCGACCTGGGCGACAAGGGCGTTGCCGAGCTCATCGAGCTTCAGCGCCAGGCCCTCGCCTAACCTGCCAAAAGGGGACAGGGTTATTTTGGCAGGTTTTATCTGCGAAAACGTCGAAGTATAAGACTGCCGTTGATTGAGAGGGGAGAGAGGCCGAGGTCCTCGTCGTCCTCAACTCGGCATTGCTATAGAGACAAAGGAGGCCAGCTATGGCACTTGAGAAGATTGACATCGACACCCTCGACCCGGCAGCGACCATTGTCGTGGCAACGGGCAACGCCCATAAGCTCACCGAGATCGAGGCCATTTTGGGCAAGGTCATGCCCGAGGTTCGCTTTGTGGCGCTCGGCCAGCTGGGTGATTTTGAGGATCCCGAGGAAAACGGCACGACGTTTTTGGAGAACGCCATCATCAAGGCGCAGGCTGCCGTCGAGGAGACGGGCCTTATGGCCATCGCCGACGATTCTGGCTTGGTCGTCGACGCGCTGGACGGCAAGCCGGGCGTGTATAGCGCACGCTATGCGGGCGTGCATGGCGACGATGCCGCCAACAACGCCAAGCTGCTCGTGAATCTGGAGGGCGTGGCAGACGAGGATCGCACTGCACGCTTTATGAGCGTCGTCGCGCTCATCGACACGGACGGCCTGGTCACCTATGGTGAGGGCACCTGCGAGGGCGTTATCGCGCACGAGGGCCGCGGCGATCACGGCTTTGGCTACGACCCGCTGTTCCTGCCGGTCGATACGCCGGGCAAGACTATGGCCGAGCTCACGGCGGACGAGAAGAACGCCATCAGCCATCGATTCCATGCGCTCGAGCATCTGTCCGCCAAGCTGACGGGCGAGGAGTAGGCCGTGCGTGCGGTGGTGCAGCGCGTGCTCAACGCCGGCGTGACGGTCGACGGCGAGTGCGTGGGCCGCATTGGACGCGGCTATCTGGTGCTGTTGGGCGTGGGCCACGGCGACACGCGCGCCGAGGCTGATAAGCTGTGGGGCAAGCTCCGGGGCTTGCGCATTAACGAGGACGAGAACGGCAAGACCAACTTGGCGCTTGCCGATGTCGACGGAGAGGTGCTCGTGGTCTCGCAGTTCACGCTGTTTGCCGATTGCCGTCATGGTCGCCGTCCGTCCTTTACGGATGCCGGCGCCCCCGATGTCGCCAACGAGCTCTACGAGTACTTCCTGACGCTTGTGCGCGAGGACGTCGAGCACGTAGCGCATGGCATCTTCGGCGCCGACATGAAGGTCGACCTCGTCAACGACGGTCCATTCACCATCGTCCTCGATACCGACAATCTGTAAGTAGCCAAATTAGCTACTTGCGCGTGTTTGTAACAGGGTGCTATAGTATTAGAGTTTTGTCTATCTTAGGGGTATTATCCCCTTTTTGAATTGCACCTTCTGGAGGCCCTGTTCATGGAAGAGATGGAAGTCAATCACGTCGACGACATCCACGAGAAGCTGACCGATATGGTGGGCGATCGCGTCAAGGTTAAGGCCAACATGGGCCGCACCCGCGTCGTCGAGCGCATGGGCACCATCAAGAGCGTCCACCCCGCCGTCTTTATCGTCGAGGTTGACGAGCGTCGCGGCCGCAAGTCGCGTCAGTCCTACCAGTATATCGATGTCCTCACCGGTCAGGTCGAACTGTTTGACCCCGAGAGCGGCGAGCATATCTTTACCCCGCTCGGCAATCAGCTCGAGGAGCACTAGCGGTGACCGATCGGTCCCTGACTCTTTCCGCGCCGGCAAAGATTAACCTCTACCTGGGGGTTCATACCGAGCGCGATGACCGCGGCTACCACAGGGTCGATTCCCTGATGGCAGCCGTCGGTCTTTCCGATACCGTGACGGTCGCGCCGGCGCAGGCGCTGACCGTCCAGACGGTTCCGGCATCAGATTTTCCCATGCAAAAGAATACGGCGTATCGGGCTGCGGTTGCTATGGCCGAGCATTATGGTCGCGAGGCAAACATCTGCGTGACGATTGAGAAGCGCATTCCATTGTGCGCCGGCTTGGGCGGTCCCTCGACGGATGCGGCCGCGGTCATTGTCGCCTTGGCGGAGCTCTGGAGAATTGATCGCACCGCCCCCGCGCTCGACGACATTGCGCGGGGCATTGGTGCTGACGTCCCGTTCTTTTTGCACGCGAGTCCTTCGTTCTACGTAGGTGGGGGAGACGTGCTGGCAACTGAGTATCCCGTGCTGCCCGCAACGCCCGTCGTGTTGGTCAAGCCGCGCGAGGCAAGCGTTTCGACAATTGAAGCCTATCGACGTTTTGACGAGGCCCCGGTGCCTGCAGACAAGCCCGGCGCGATAGCTTCTGCCTTGCGTGCTGGTGATGCCGAGACGGCATATGCGCTCATCCATAACAACCTGGGTATCATTTCCGCACAGATGGAGCCGCAGATTCAAATGGTTCTCGATTGGCTGCGTAAACAGGACGGCACCGTTGCTGTAGATGTGTGCGGATCGGGCGCCTGCTCATTTGCCATTTGCGACACCGCCGCCACGGCCGAAAGGCTTGCCGACGCTGCCCAGCAAAACGGCTGGTGGTCCTGCGCGACGGAGCTCATTCCCAACACGGTTCAAATCGACGCGCCAAAGAAATAAAATTTTCTCTAGCACGCGGCGAAAATCTTTGTTACTATAGTCGAGCTAACGGGTTGTGGCTCAGTTTGGTAGAGCACTGCGTTCGGGACGCAGGGGTCGCTGGTTCAAATCCAGTCAACCCGACCAGAGCATGAGGAGGGACCGCTTCTTGCGGTCCCTTTTTTTAGCTATTGTTGTGATACCGCGACACCCGCGGTATACTCATTCGAGCTTGTCTCGCTGTATTGTGGAGGTCTACATGTTTGGACTGAGGGCTCCTGAGCTCATCATTATTCTCGTCGTTGTCCTGATTATCTTCGGGCCCAAGAACTTGCCGAAGCTCGGCAAGTCCCTCGGCTCTACCGTCAAGAATATCCGCGAGGGTATGGAAGGCGACGATAAGGCCGAGACCAAGCAGGCCGAGGAGGTCGTGGTCGAGCAGTCCGAGGAGGACAAGGAGATCGCTGAGCTCGAGGCCAAGCTCGCTGCTGTCAAGAAGAAGCAGGCAGAGGACAGCGACGCGGACGCAGAGTAGTCCCATCCCTTTGGGGTGAGCACCTGACCGGCTTGCCCGCAGGCTAGCCGGTCTTTTTCGTTTTGTTGACAGTTGATTGTTTGATCAGAGTTGGGGAGATATCCGTATGGACGCAAGCCAGATCGTACTGACCGCTGAGGGCCGCCAGAAGCTCGTCGAGGAGCTCGCTTGGCGTGAGGGCGATTACGCCAAGGAGATCGTCGAGGACATCAAGGAAGCCCGCGCGTTCGGCGACCTTTCGGAGAACTCCGAGTACGATGCCGCCAAGGACAAGCAGGCCCAGAACGCCGCTCGTATTGCCGAGATCCAGGCCATTCTTGCCAACGCTCAGGTTGCTGCCACCACAGGTGATCTGACCGTCTCCATCGGTTCCACCGTTTCTCTGATTGATCCCAACGGTGAGGTCATGGAAGTCACGCTCGTCGGTACCACCGAGACCAACTCGCTCGAGCACAAGATTTCCAACGAGTCTCCGGTCGGCCACGCCATCATCGGTCACGGCGAGGGCGACTCCGTCGAGGTCGTTACGCCTTCCGGCAAGACTCGCGTCTACACCATCGCCAAGATTGCACGCTAGACCACGGTCCCGCGTAAAGGTATGTTTTCGCTCCCTGGGACCGAATCCTGGGGAGCGTTTTAGTTTGAGGAGCTAACTTATGGCAGAGAACCAGAACGCCGCAGATCAGGCATCGACGCTCAACGACGAGCGCGCCACCCGCCTGGCCAAGCGCGCCGCCCTGTTCGAGGCGGGCCAGAACCCCTATCCCGAGCACTCTGAGCTTGAGGACTACGTTGCCGATATCGAGGCTAAGTACGCCGAGCTTGCCGATGGCGAGGACACCGAGGACGTCGTGAAGATCGCCGGCCGTGTGGTCGCCAAGCGCGGTCAGGGCAAGATCATGTTCATCGTCGTACGCGATGCGACTGCCGAGATTCAGCTGTTCTGCCGCATCAACGACATGGACGAGGCCGCCTGGAATACGCTCAAGTCCCTCGACCTGGGCGACATCCTGGGCGTGACCGGCGTGGTTGTGCGCACCCAGCGCGGCCAGCTTTCCGTTGCCCCTAAGAGCGCGACCCTGCTTGCCAAGGCCGTTCGTCCGCTGCCCGAGAAGTTCCACGGTCTTTCCGACAAGGAGACCCGCTATCGCCAGCGCTATGTCGACCTGATCGCCAACGATGACGTTCGCGAGACCTTCCGTAAGCGTTCGCAGATTCTCTCCACCTTCCGTCGCTTTATGGAGTCCGACGGCTACATGGAGGTCGAGACCCCCATCCTGCAGACCATCCAGGGTGGTGCCACGGCCAAGCCGTTCATTACCCACTTCAACGCGCTCGATCAGGAGTGCTACCTGCGTATTGCCACCGAGCTGCACCTCAAGCGCTGCATCGTCGGTGGTTTTGAGCGCGTGTTCGAGATCGGCCGCATCTTCCGTAACGAGGGCATGGACCTTACCCACAACCCCGAGTTCACCACGATGGAGGCCTACCGTGCCTTCTCCGACCTCGAGGGCATGAAGGCGCTCGCCCAGGGTGTCATTAAGGCGGCTAACAAGGCCATCGGCAACCCCGAGGTCATCGAGTACCAGGGCCAGACCATCGACCTTTCTGGTGAGTGGGCCAGCCGTCCCATGACCGACATCGTTTCCGACGTGCTCGGCAAGCAGGTCACCATCGACACGCCGGTCGAGGAGCTTGCTGCCGCCGCGCGCGAGAAGGGCCTGGAGATTAAGCCCGAGTGGACCGCCGGCAAGATTATCGCCGAGATCTACGATGAGCTGGGCGAGGACACCATTGTCAACCCCACGTTCGTTTGCGATTACCCCATCGAGGTCAGCCCGCTTGCCAAGCGCTTTGAGGACGACCCGCGCCTGACGCACCGCTTTGAGCTGGTTATCGCCGGTCACGAGTACGCCAACGCGTTCTCCGAGCTCAACGACCCGGTCGACCAGGCCGAGCGCTTTGCCGCCCAGATGGCCGAGAAGGCTGGCGGCGACGACGAGGCCATGGAGTACGACGAGGACTACGTGCGCGCCCTCGAGTACGGTATGCCTCCCGCGGGCGGCATCGGCATCGGTATCGACCGCGTGGTCATGCTGCTCACCAACCAGGCTTCCATCCGCGACGTGCTACTGTTCCCGCACATGAAGCCCGAGAAGGGTTTCCAGTCCGGTGCCGCTGCCGCCAAGGCTGCCGAGGCCGGCAACACCGCGAGCCCGTTCGTCAAGCCGCTCAAGCCCACGGTTGATTACTCCAAGATCGCCGTCGAGCCGCTGTTTGAGGAGTTCGTCGACTTTGATACCTTCTCCAAGAGCGATTTCCGCGCTGTGAAGGTCAAGGCGTGCGAGGCCGTCAAGAAGTCCAAGAAGCTGCTGAACTTTACGCTCGACGACGGCACTGGCACCGACCGCACCATCCTCTCCGGCATTCACGGTTATTATGAGCCCGAGGACCTGGTCGGCAAGACCTTGCTCGCCATCACCAATCTGCCGCCGCGCAAGATGATGGGCATTCCCAGCTGCGGCATGCTCATCAGCGCTATCCACGAGGAGGATGGTGAGGAGCGTCTCAACCTGATCCAGCTCGACGCCTCCATCCCCGCCGGCGCAAAGATGTACTAACTAGTTACGCGGTTCTACGAACCGCGTAACGGCTCGACGCTGCGCGGGCCGCATTTGGACAATCTGACGTTCAACTTCAAGGGCGCGACCAGAAGGTCAGCGCCCTTTCGTTTCACGTCACCTTGTCTCAAATGCGGCCCGCTCGCTGACTAATGCTCAACCTATGGTGTCATCTCGCCCCAAAAGGACCTTGCTCGCTCTGGCGGGCTTTCGCTGTCCGTCCTCTACCTGCGGCGTTGCCCTGGTTGGCACTTAGGGACGTTCCTCTTGTGCCGGCACTTGGGGACGGTCCTAGCCGCCTGGGGTCTACCGGTGCATTGGGGGTTTACGCCTTCCATGCATGACAGTCGTCTCTTTTATGTTTCCTTTAGCCGTCGCTGCCTAGGATGGGGGTTAGTCGGTAGGAAGGGAGCGTCTGTATGGACGACGCGAGCGATCGTGCAATCGAAGAGGACATGCTCAATCAGTTCAACTATTTTGATGATGAGGACGAGGAGCCGATCGACCGTCGCGAGCCGGCATCGCTTGACTCATTTGACCTAGTGGGTGAAGGGGCTGATGAGGTTGAGAATGAATCGACGGAACCCCCACAGCCTTCGCGCCCCGACCCGCTGCTTTCGAGAATCTCTTTGCACCACGGTGTCCGTGCCGGCGCGCTCCATATGAAAACTGACTGGCGCCAGATCGTGACGGCAGGCGATGAGCTTGCCGTCGATGCGCCACTTACCGACAAATCATCCATCATTTGTCGCACCGGTATGCTTATGCTCGCGAGCGGAACGGGTGCCTGGCGTGTACGCGATACCATGAATCGCATCGCCGCCGTGCTCGGTGTCACCATCCACGTTGACTTAAGTCTCCTGTCGTTTGAGTGTACTTGTATTGAAGATGGTCACTGCTTTAACGAAGTCGTCAGCTTGCCCACAACGGGCGTCAATACCCATCGCATTTGGATGATGGAGAGCTTCCTAAAGGAAATCGAGACATATGGCCGTCGTTTTACGGTGCATGAGTATCACGAGATGCTCAAGACCGTTGAGAGTTCAAAACCTGATTACACTCCCTGGCAACAGGGCCTTGCGGCAGCCTGTGCTTGCGGCGCCTTCGTCTTTTTGCTCGGCGGCGGCCCTATCGAGATGGCCTGTGCATTTGTGGGCGCTGGTGTCGGCAACTTTGCTCGCTCCCATATTCTTAAGCAGGGCCTTGGCCAGTTTAGCGCGCTGACGATCGGCGTTGCACTCGCTTGCGTCTCGTATCTGCTGGCATTGCTCGGTCTTGGCCAGGTCATACCGGGGGCAATGTCGCACCAAGAAGGCTATATCGGCGCCATGCTCTTTGTGATTCCCGGCTTTCCTCTCATTACGGCAGGTCTCGACATCGCTAAGCTCGACATGCGAAGCGGCATTGAGCGTCTTTCGTATGCTGTGTCGATTATTGTGATGGCGACGCTCGTAGGTTGGATGGTTGCCGAGTGTGTTGGCCTGGCGCCGGACGACTTTGCGCCGCTCGGCCTTTCGCCGCTTGCCCTTACGCTCTTGCGCGTGGTAATGAGCTTCGTTGGCGTATTCGGCTTCTCAGTGATGTTCAACAGCCCGGTAAAGATGGCCACGGCAGCTGGGCTGATCGGCGCCGTGTCCAATACCCTTCGTCTGACCCTTGTCGATGGGCCGACGATGCTTCCCTTCCTGGGCCTCAGCGCGGGAATGCCTCCCGAGGCGGCTGCATTTATCGGGGCGCTCGTATCGGGTTTGCTGGCAAGTCTGGCAGAAATCAGGCTCACCTACCCACGTATCGCCCTCACGGTGCCATCGATTGTCATTATGGTGCCGGGCTTGTATCTGTATCGCTCGATGTATTACATGTGCACCTTCGACACGGTCAATATGCTCGGCTGGTTTGTGCGTGCAGTGCTCATCGTGGCGTTTCTGCCCGTTGGCCTGGGTGTGGCGCGTACGCTCACCGACCCTCGCTGGCGCCACACCAGCTAATTGGTGCAAGGGGAACAGGTTACTTTGCACCAAATGAGTTGCGGTGAAATAGGGACTGAATTGCTGCTTAAAGGGTCAAAACAGTCCGTATTCCACCGCAACTTATGGGGTCGGGGGATTATTGGTGCCCTGCATCTTCATAAACTCAACGCTTACGAAGCACGCGCTTTTCGTGCTAGGCTGGTTCCACCACATAAGTAGTCGCAGACGCACGTACCACGGGCGGGCGAGATGAAGTCCCAACAGCTCCATCTCGCCCGCCCGTTTTTGTTGTGCGCCGCGGCGCAACACAGAAAGGACCATGCCCTTTATGCCTATCAACAAACGAGAGAGCCTGCTGTTCGCCTTTATCATGTGCTTTTGCATGGTGCTCTGGATGAGCATCTACAACGTTGCCCTGCAGCATGGGGCCATCGACGGCGAGGTTGTTGCCGCCGCGTGGCTCGGCTTCCCCGTTGCCTACGTTTTTGCCATGTGCTGCGACTGGTTCGTCGCCAGCCCCCTTGCCAAGGGTTTCGCCTTTAAGTTCCTGGTCACGCCGGGCAAGAGCTCTCCTCTTGCCATGACGCTCACCGTCAGCTCCTGCATGGTCGTTCCCATGGTCATCATCATGTCGCTCTACGGTGCGTGCGAGGGCCTGTTCCACATGCCCGGCGGCCCGCTTGCCAATTTGCAAGCGCTGCCGATGATGTGGCTCGTCAACATTCCGCGCAACTTTATCATGGCCATGCCCTGGAACCTGCTGGTGGCTGGTCCGGTTGCTCGCTTTGTCTTCCGCCGCGCCTTCCCCATGGGAACCGTCTTTGAAGAGCAGCATATGGAGCTCGTGCGCATGCCTGGCGCTTCCGTTGCCGATGCCGTCAATGACGTTGCCGAGAGCATGGACGCCGCGCCCGCCTGCTAGACAGCAGCGCAAAACCAAACCGCCAAGCGGACCGAAGCGATTCCTTTTTTGTAGACGTTGTCACGCGGCTACGGGTGGGAAAGGCCCCAACGGTTAACATATACTCCATATGGGTAAAGAGACCAAAGCGCTGCCGCGGGGCGGCGCTTTGCGTTTGAAAAACTAGCTCGTCTAAGAGGAACTAGCATGTTAGACCGTTTTACCGATCGCGCGCGCAAGGTCATGTCCATGGCCAAGCAAGAGGCGCTCGATCTACACTCAAATAAGGTGGGCACCGAGCACCTGCTGCTCGCGCTTGCCAAGGAGGACGAGGGCATTGCCGCCGAGGCACTGCGTTCGCTCGACATCTCCTACGATGACATCATGGATACTCTCAAAGAGGTCCAGACCACGGTTCCCGAGCCCAGTGAGGAGACCGAGGCGGCCAAGCTCGCCTTTACGCCGCTTGTCATTAGCGTGATGGAGCGTTCCTTCCGCGTGGCACGCGAGAACAACCAGACCTACGTTTCGACCGAGCACCTGCTCATCGGCATCGTCGAAGAGGGCAACGGCATGGCCATGGACATCCTCATGCGCCTGGGTGTGTCGTCCGCCTCCATCAAAAAGGCTATCGACAAACTCACCGCCAAGGACCAGGACAAGAAGCGTCCGCTTGCCGGCGCCGGTGCCGGGCGTCCCGGTGCGGGCCTGCCGTTCTTTAGCGGCTCGGATGCCTCTCAGCAAAAGGGGAGTGGCACCGATACGCTTAAGCAGTTCGCCACCAACCTTACGCAGAAAGCGCGCGACGGTGAGCTCGACCCCGTGATCGGTCGCGAAAAGGAAGTCCAGCGCATGATGGAGATCCTTTCGCGCCGCACCAAGAACAACCCGCTCATTCTGGGCGACCCCGGCGTGGGCAAGACGGCCATCGTCGAGGGCCTGGCTCAGCAGATTGCAGCCGGCAACGTGCCCGAGAACCTCATGAACCAGAACATCTGGACGCTCGACCTGCCGGGCCTCGTGGCGGGTGCCAAGTATCGCGGCGAGTTTGAGGAGCGCCTCAAGAACGTGATTCAGGAGGCCACCGAAGCCGACGACGTCATCCTGTTTATCGACGAGATGCACACCATCATCGGTGCCGGTTCTGCCGAGGGCTCCATCGATGCGAGCTCCATGCTCAAGCCCGTGCTCGCGCGCGGTGCCTTCCAGATCATCGGCGCCACCACGGCCGAGGAATTCCGTAAGTACCTCACCAAGGACCCGGCCTTTGAGCGCCGCTTCCAGACTATCGATGTCGAGGAGCCGAGCGTCGAGGACACGGTCAAGATCCTGACCGCGCTCAAGCCGCGCTACGAGGAGCACCACCATGTGCGCTATACGCAGGGTGCTATCGAGGCTGCCGCGAACCTTTCCAACCGCTATATCCAGGATCGCTTCCTGCCCGATAAGGCCATCGACCTCATTGACGAGGCCGGTGCCCGCGCTCGCATCGCCGCGAATCGCGCACCTGAGCCGGTGCGTGAGGCCGAGCATCGCATAGAGGAGCTCAAGGCCGCCGCGCAGGAGGCCACCGAGAGCGACGATATGAACAAGGCCGCCGAGATCACCGAGCAGCAGAAGGCCGCCGAGATCGAGCTCGCCGAGGCCAAGGCCGCCTGGACGGCCGAGCTCGACGCCAGCCCGCTCACCATCGACGTGAGTCAGATCGCCGATATCGTGTCCGTGACTTCGGGCGTGCCGGTGTCCTCGCTTACCGAGAGCGAGAGCCGTCGCCTGCTGCAGGCCGAAAGCGTGCTCAAGACACGTATCATCGGTCAGGATGAGGCTGTCGAGGCAGTTGCCAAGGCCGTGCGCCGCAGCCGCTCGCCGCTCAAGGATCCGCGTCGCCCCGGCGGCAGCTTTATCTTCCTGGGTCCCACCGGCACGGGCAAGACCGAGCTCGCCAAGACGCTCGCCGAGTACCTCTTTGGCAGCAAGGACGCGCTCATCAGCTTCGACATGTCCGAGTTCGGTAGCGAGTTCGAGGTCTCCAAGCTCATCGGTAGCCCTCCGGGTTATGTCGGCCACGACGAGGGCGGTCAGCTCACCAAGGCCGTGCGCCGTCATCCGTACTCGGTCGTGCTGTTCGACGAGATCGAGAAGGCGCACCCCGATATCTTCAACATCCTGCTGCAGGTGCTGGAGGAGGGTCGTCTAACCGATAGCCAGGGCAAGACGGTCGACTTCCGCAACACCGTGATCATCATGACGTCCAATGTGGGCGCCCGCGAGATTGCGCAGGATGCAAGCGTTGGCTTTGGCACCACCGGCGAGCAGGGCCTCACCTCGAGTGAGATCCGCGGCCGCGCGATGGGCGAGCTCAAGCGCCTGTTCCGCCCCGAGCTGCTCAACCGCATCGACGACATCGTGGTGTTCCAGAAGCTCTCGGGTGAGAACCTGACCAAGATCGCGCACCTGCTGGTGGACGACCTGCGTCAGCGTTTGATTGCCAACGGCATGAACATCAAGCTCACCGATGCGGCCTATGACAAGATCGTGGCCGAGGGCACCGACCTCACCAACGGTGCGCGTCCGTTGCGCCGTGCCATCCAAAAGCTCATCGAGGACCCGCTGTCCGAGGAGCTTCTGGCCGGCGAGTGGGGCGAGGGCGATACCGTCCTGTGCGACGTGGCCGATGGCAAGTTTGTCTTTAGCCACGGCACGGGCGAGATCCCGGCACCGCGTCCGGCGGGCACGCTCGGTGGCGATACCGCCCCGGCGGCACCGCACACTGGCAGCGCCGCGCCCGTAAGTAGCGGCGTGACCTCGGGCCCCGGCGGCATGATGCAAGCCGGTTCCGGCGCGCTGTAAGGCGTGGCGACAATTCGATACGCGCAATCGAGGCGCTCCGGAAAGGGCGCCTCGATTTGTAGAGCTGCGGAAGTTGTGACCGTTACGCTATACGGTCCACCGTTAGCCGATGATGCGAGGGCGCTCGGCGTTTTCGACTGGTTTATGCACGCAAAGTCTGGGAATATACAAGGCGCATGTCTTACTGTCTAACCAGTTGCGCCAAGGAGGCACCATGAATTACAAGATCACCGGCTACGAGCCCGCCCAGCTGTTCCATTTCTTTGAGGAGGTCAGCGCGATCCCCCGTGGGTCTGGCAACGAGAAGGGCATCAGCGATTTCCTGGTTGCGTTTGCCAAGGAGCGCGGCCTCGATGTGTACCAGGACGAGGTCTACAACGTCATCATTCGCAAGCCCGCTTCTGCCGGCGCCGAGAATGCCCCGACTGTGATGCTGCAGGGCCACATCGATATGGTGTGCGACAAGTTGGGCTCTGTTGAGCACGACTTTACGACCGACGGTATCGACCTGGTCGTGAAGGACGGCGTCCTCACCGCTAACGGCACCACCCTGGGCGCCGACAACGGTATTGCTGTCGCTCTGATGCTCACTGTTCTCAACGACGATTCGATTGCTCACCCCGCCCTCGAGTGCGTATTCACCACCGACGAGGAGACTGGCCTGGTCGGCGCCGAGACGCTCGACAAGTCCCAGATTAGCGCCCGCACCATGATTAACCTTGACTCCGAGGAAGAGGGCGTTGCCACCGTCAGCTGCGCTGGCGGCGTCGTTGTTACCTACACCTGCCCCATCGTGCGCGAGCACAAGACCGGCAGCACCCTCACGCTCGACATCTCCGGCCTACTGGGTGGTCATTCCGGCAACGATATCAACCTGGAGCGCGGCAACGGCAACCTCATCATGGCCCGCATCATCGACCGGCTGATGGTCGCCGGCGAGCCCGCCATCGTTAGCTTTAACGGCGGCACTAAGGACAACGCCATCAACCGTGAGTGCAAGGCCGAGCTGGT
Organism: uncultured Collinsella sp.; assembly: GCA_902493145.1. Classification (GTDB taxonomy): domain Bacteria; phylum Actinomycetota; class Coriobacteriia; order Coriobacteriales; family Coriobacteriaceae; genus Collinsella. The sequence goes on from CABUOA010000016.1 coordinate 44,823, forward strand.
TTACGCCGACCACGCTGCCGCCGAGGCCGCGGCCCAGATCGCAAAGGACATCATCGCCGACGTCACTGCCGAGCTCGAGGTCTTCGACCCCGGCTTTACCTGCACCGTCGAGATTGCCGACGACGCCGAGGTCGAGGCCATGGATCAGAAGTCCGCGCTTGCCCTCATCCGCGCCCTGCGTCTTGCCCCTAATGGCGTGATTCGCCGCAACGTCGCCACCGACGGCTCCGTCGAGGTTTCCTCCAACATCGGCGTGGTCGCCACTTCCGACGACCAGGTCAAGATCATGCTGTCCCCGCGCTCCTCGATCACCTCGCTGCAGAACGAGTTCAAGGACCGCCTGCAGACGCTGGCCGATGTCTTGGGCTTCGACGCCAAGTTCGAGTTCGAGTATCCCGGCTGGAGCTATGCCGAGCATTCGCCGGTCCGCGACGTTTTTGTCGAGAGCTATCGCGAGCTCTTTGGCTCCGAGCTGCGCATCGAGTCCATTCACGCTGGCCTTGAGTGCGGCCTGTTTGCTGAGGCCCTGCACGGCCTGGACGCCATCGCCGTGGGCCCGACGCTCTCCGATGTCCACACCCCGGACGAGAGCATGGAGCTCGCTTCTGCCGAGCGCTTCTACGAGCTGCTCATCGACGTCCTCAAGCGCCTCGCTGCGTAAGGGTCGCGCTAGCAGCAGTTCGAGCCACGTGCTAGCGGATTGCAAATGACATTACGAGAGGGGGCATCCGAACTTTTGCGACGGGTGCCCCCCCCTCTTTTTTTAAGAAATGTGGATTGATTGGCGCCTAGCCCATATCCGCCTTGATGAGGTCGAGGGTGCGCTGGCAGTTTTCGCGGACGGGGCTGAGCATGTGCTCGCGCAGGTCCGCCATGCCGGGCAGGTCGGCGTATTCGTCCATGATCTCTTCCATGCAAATGGGCACCTCGTAGGCGAGGTCCATCATGGTCGCAAAGCAAAACTTCTCGGATAGCCCGGCATCGGTGAGCGCCGCCTCCAGTGCGGGGTCGCCCATACCGTGGTATCGGCGGATAGCGCCTGGACCGATGCGCCCCACTCGATTTTCGCCGCCAACGCTCATGGCAAGGCGCGCCCGGCGGCGCATACGCTCGTACGCCAAGCCCGATGCGACATCGTACATGGGTGCGAGCGCTGCGTTTGTGCCTTTACCTAGGATGAGCGAGTAGTTTTTAGCGTGTGCGTCAGGCGCTCCGATAATGGCGTTATAGAACAACATATAGGTAAAAAGCACAAGATTCATGTGGTGGGGGACTGTGTTAATCAGTCGTTCTTGGATGTCTCGTGTGGTTGGTCCTCCGTCGGCGGTGTATTTCTGGCTTGGCAATACACCGAGCGCCTGGCAAAAGTCCTCCTGATGCAGCCTTTCGATATTTCCGCTGCTATTGACCATTCTGTCGTACCGTTCAACGACGAGCGCGGCTTCGTCTTCAAATGTGCAATAGGAGACGTTGGCAGTTGGAATGCCAACACGCCGAGCCGTTTTCATGCAGACGAATTCGTTTAAGGCCTGATGTTTGAACCCAACGACACCATTTTTGAAGATATGGGTAGTGGGGGATGACCCTAGACATTCGCACCATTGGCCATCATGCCAAGCTAGTGCAAATTTGCCTTGGTTGCCGCCCAGGGACCAGCTTTCGTTGGAGCCCATCCATGTCTCTCTTTCGTTATCGCGAATTGCTTTGAGCTTGTGAGCGATTTGAGAATTGGTAAGCGGGCGGTATGCCGAGACCCTGCCGCGGGCGGCGCCTAATTGATCGGTTCGACAAAACTGAACGGCCCCTGCGCAGTCAAGACCGATATGGCACAAGAGGGCGACGGGGTTGTTGGATGCAACGTCATGCTCGGCGGCAATAGCGCGACGCTGCTCTTGGCTGTCGGGCAAAAGGCCAAATAGGAACGGGCGGACGATGTTATGGCCATACGTACGATTGGAAAGCGGCATTGTAAGCGATAGTGGTGCTCCGCGATAGGTTGGGGCGTATACAAAGCTGCAGAGTCCATGCTCGTCTTGCCGGAGAGTGCCTGCGATTTCGCCACAAATGAGGGTCGCAAGCTCCATCTCTGCCATTTATTTCACAACCTTACAGCCAAAGGAGAGGTCTGAAGTGTCGGAAAGGCCTTGCTCGGCTGCGATTTGGGCCAGCAGGGCACCATAGGAAGATGGCGTTCCTTGTCGGGCGGGTCGTCTGCCTACGCTTGGCTTTGGCAGGGCATTCGAGTTCGCGATAGGGAGGTCCGCTATCGTCGTCGGATGTTCGGAGGGCGATGCGATGGAGTCGTTATCGCTTTGCGCAAAGAGACCTATGTCGAGTGCGTTAAAGACGGTCAGTAACTTGTCGAGCCGAATACCCGTGGCGTCTCCTAGCTCGAGCGATGCGAGCAGGCGCTCCGAAACGCCGGCTTTTTTAGCGAGGGCCGCACGGGTGATTTCCTGCGACTCGCGTGCCTGACGCACATAGATGCCAGCTTGGCGTGGTGTGGTGATGGGAAGGGTATCCATGGCGATCTCCAACATGCAGACTTTTGCATATCAGTATGACATGCAAAAGTCTGCACGAAAAGGCCTCATGCAAAACTTTGCATGAGGCCTTGTACTGGCGTTGAGTTTTGAGCGATTGTGTTTGGCGTTACAGCGCCAAAATCCCCAGATGCTCAAGCAAGATCTTAAGCCCGATGAGGATGAGCACGACGCCACCCACGATGGCGGCAGGCTTTTCGTAGCGCGCGCCAAAGGTGTGGCCGATCGCTACGCCGGCGACGGAGAAGATAAAGGTCGTGATGCCGATGAGCGACACGGCGGGCATGATGTCGACCGAGAGCGCGGCGAACGAGATGCCCACGGCCAGGGCGTCGATTGAGGTGGCGATGGCGAGGGTCATGTATTCCCCCAGGTCAATCTTATCGGCATCCTTGCCGTCGCCTTCATCCTCGTCCTCGGTAAAGGCTTCCCACAGCATTTTGCCGCCGATGAAGGCCAAAAGGATAAAGGCAATCCAATGGTCGATGGGTCCGATGATGCCCATGAATTGACTGCCAAGCGCCCATCCGATTACGGGCATGCCGGCCTGAAAGCCGCCAAAGAACAGGCCGAGCACCACGGCGACTTTAAGGTTGATCTTCTTCATGCCAAGGCCCTTGCAGATGGATACGGCAAAGGCATCCATCGAAAGGCCAACGGCGAGCAGCACGAGCTCTGCGAGTCCCATAGTCTGGCTCCCTCTCTGCGGGCGGGCCCGCGTGTACCTCTTGGGGGAGTAACAAAAAAGACCCGTGGCGTACGCGTTGCGCGCACAGCCACGAGTCTCGTTCATTAAGGCAAGCCAGGCCGCATCGGCCAGTGTGTTGACTTGCCGCGCCACCGGAGGCGAACCCGATCACGCGACTACTCCCTCATTTATGCGAATCCCGATGCTACCACATAAGCAGCTCATTTGGATTGGGGCTCTCAGCTGTGTTCGCTCATTCTGTAAGCATCGGATTTTGCGGGCGTCACAGAGGCAAACCGTGAGAAACTTATTGACGTTTATGGAGCGTATACGATGGGAGCGATGCCTTGGATAAGAACGAGCTGCAAAAGCGTATGGAACAGGCCATCCGCCTGACGGCACCTGGCCAGCCGATCCGCACCGCCCTCGACATGATCATTGCTGGTCACCTGGGCGCTCTTATTTGCGTAGGCGACACCGAAAACGTGCTCGCTGCTGGTAACGACGGCTTCCCGCTCAACATTTCGTTTACCTCGAACCGCCTGTTCGAGCTTTCCAAGATGGACGGCGCCATCGTCATCGACGGCGACCTCACCCAGATCCTGCGCGCCAACTTCCACCTCAATCCCGATCCCTCGCTTGCCACGAGTGAGACGGGCATGCGTCACCGCACCGCCGCCCGCATGTCGGTGCTCACGGATGCCATCGTGATCTCGGTCTCGGCCCGTCGTGCCGTCGTCAACGTGTACGTTCACGGCAAGAGCTACGAGATCCAGCCCGTCACCACCATCATGAGCTCGGTCAACCAGCTCGTCGCCACGCTCCAGACTACCCGTCAGTCGCTCGACCGCTCCCTGCTGCGCCTGACGGCCCTCGAGCTCGACGACTACGTTACGCTCGCCGACATTACCGGGATTTTCTCGAGCTTCGAGATCATGCAGCAGGCAAAGACCGAACTTAAGGATTGCATTGTCAAGCTGGGCAACCAGGGCAAGCTCGTGCAGATGCAGCTCGAGCAGCTCGCCGGCTCCAGCATGGATACCGAGTACGACCTGATGATTCGCGACTATGCGAGCGATTCCTCCGAGGCCAATGCCGAAAAGATCCGCGCCAACCTGAGCCGTATGACGCCCAAGGACTTGTCCGACCCGCAGCATGTGGCGGCGGTTCTGGGTTACGACGACCTGGACGAGGACTCCGTCATGACACCGCTGGGCCTGCGCACGCTTTCGCGCGTGTCCGTCGTGCGCGACGGCGTGGCCGAGAAGATCGTCGACGAGTATGGATCGCTGCAGGAGCTCATGGACGACATCAGCGAAGATCCGGAGCGCCTGGGCGACTTTGGCGTCAACAACCCTGCCATTCTTGCGGACTCCCTGTACCGCATGAAGGGCACCAAACAGGGGAACGCATAATGGCGCCCGTATGCGCCGTGGTCGTTGCCGGTGGCAGCGGCCAGCGCTTTGGTAACCCCGGTGGTAAGCAGCTCGTCAATGTAGCGGGCCGTCCGCTTATGAGCTGGTCCATCCGCGCATTTGACCGTAGCAATAAGGTCGGCCATATCGTCGTGGTTTGCCCTGCCGAGCGTCGTGCCGAGATGCGCCGCCTGGCCATCAGCCCGTATTCGTATAGCACGCCCATCAGCTTTGCCGATGCCGGCGAGACCCGCCAGGATTCCACCCGCGCCGGCGTGCACGCGGTGCCGGCGGGTTTCGAATATGTCGCCATCCACGATGGCGCCCGTCCGCTCATTACGACCGAGGCTATCGACCACGCTATCGACGTGCTCGTGAGCGACCGTGCCCTCGACGGTGTCGTGTGCGGCCAGCCTGCCATCGACACACTCAAAATCGTCGATGGCGACAACATCGTTGAGACGCCGCCGCGCGAGCTGTACTGGGCCGCGCAGACGCCGCAGATTTTTAGTGTCGACGCCATGAAGCGCGCCCATGCCGCGGCGATTGCCGAGGGCTTTATCGGCACGGACGATTCGTCACTGGTCGAGCGCATGGGTGGGCGCGTCCGCTGTGTCCAGAGCCCGCGCGATAACCTTAAGGTGACGGTACCCGAGGACCTGCGTCCCGTAACCGCGATTCTGCTTGGCCGCATGGCCGAGGGAGAGGACCTTCCCCATGTTCAGTAACCTGCGCATTGGCCATGGCTACGACGTTCACCGTCTGGTGGAGGGGCGTCGATGTATCATCGGCGGTGTCGACATTCCCTACGAGCGCGGCCTGCTGGGCCACTCGGATGCCGATGTGCTCGCGCACGCCTTGGCCGACGCCATTCTGGGCGCCTGCCGCGGGGGAGATATCGGCAAGCTATTCCCCGATACCGACCCTGCCTACGAGGGTGCCGATTCGATGGTGCTGCTCGCTCGCGTGATGGACTATGCGCGCGAGCTGGGCTTTGAGTTTGTCGATGCCGACTGCACCATTGCCTGCCAGCAGCCTAAGATCACCCCGCACCGCGATGCCATGCGCGCCAACCTTGCCCACGCCCTGGGCGTTGACGTCGAAAACGTGGGCGTTGCCGCCACTACGACCGAAAAGCTCGGCTGGGAAGGCCAAGGCGAGGGAATTGGCGCCTGGGCCGTCTGCCTGCTACAGAAAACCGTTAAGGAGTAACGAATGCGTATCTACAACAGCGCTACCCATAAAAAGGAAGAGTTCCAGCCCATCGAGTCCGGCAAGGTCCGCATGTACGTGTGCGGCCCCACGGTCTACGACAACATCCACATCGGCAACGCCCGCACGTTCATCAGCTTCGATGTGATTCGCCGCTGGCTCATCGCGAGCGGCTACGAGGTCACGTTCGCCCAGAACCTCACCGATGTCGATGACAAGATCATCAAGCGCGCCAACGAGCAGGGCCGAACGGCCGCCGAGGTCGCGACGGAGTTCTCCGACAAGTTCATCGGCGTCATGCGCGCCGCCAACGTGCTCGATCCCGATGTGCGCCCCCGCGCCACCAAGGAGATCGGCCCCATGATCGCTATGATCAAGACGCTTATCGAGCAGGGTCACGCTTACGCCGCCGATAACGGCGACGTGTACTTTGCCGTGCGCAGCGATCCCAACTATGGTCAGGTCTCGGGCCGCAACATCGACGACCTTATGGTTGGCGCGCGCATCGAGGAGAACGAGGACAAGAACGACCCGCTCGACTTTGCCCTGTGGAAGGCCGCCAAGCCCGGCGAGCCCAGCTGGCCGAGCCCCTGGGGCGAGGGCCGTCCCGGTTGGCACACCGAGTGCGCCGCCATGGTGCATCGCTACCTGGGCACCCCGATCGACATCCACGGCGGCGGCTCCGACCTTGCCTTCCCGCATCACGAGAACGAGTGCGCTCAGGCCACCTGCGCCTGGCACCAGGGCTTCTCCAACACCTGGATGCACACGGGCATGCTGCTGGTCGATGGTGAAAAGATGTCCAAGTCGCTCGGCAACTTCTTTACGCTGGCCGAGGTCCTCGAGCAGCACTCCGCTGCCGCCCTGCGCCTGTTGATGCTGCAGACGAGCTATCGCTCGCCGCTCGACTTTTCTTGGGAGCGCCTGGAGGGTGCCGAGAACTCGCTCACGCGTATTGCCGGTACGGTCGAGAACCTGCGCTGGGCTGCGAACCATGCGACGGCCGATGCCGATGAGGCAGCATCCGAGGCGTTTGCCGCCAAGGCCGCCGAGACCCGTGTCACCTTTAAGGAGTGCATGGACGACGACTTTAACACCGCCGGTGCCATGGGTGCTGTCTTTGGCTTTGTCACCGAGTGCAACCAGTACCTGGAGCAGGCGGGCGATGCTGCCGACAAGGCCGCAGTCCTGGCTGCCGCCGATACGCTGGCCGAGCTGCTCGATACGTTTGGCGTTGAGCTCCCCGAGCCCAAGGTCGAGCTGCCGCTGGGTCTGCTGGGCGTTGCCGCCGGCCTGGTCGCCTACACGGGCGACGACGTGGACGAGGCCGCTGCCAAGATTCTCGAGGCCCGCGCCGATGCCCGTGCCGCCAAGAACTGGGATCTGGCCGACGCCATCCGCGACCAGCTCAAGGACCTGGG
>CABUOA010000017.1 GCA_902493145.1 uncultured Collinsella sp.
AACTCAGCGACGGCATCGTCTACGAGGCGGGTCAAACCATCGGCACGGGCGACGCTGTGATCGACTCCCCCTATAACGAAGCTGTCGCCAAGAGCACGGTCATCGCGCCTCCCGAAGAGACCAAACCCGGGGAAAAGCCCGGCGAGACCAAGCCGGGTTCCAAGTCTAAGAGCGCGAAGACAACCAAGACCGTTGCAGTTGCAGCCACGGGAGCCAAGATCGCCGGCAAACTCGCAGCGACCGGCGACGCCTCGAGCGCAGCCATCGTGGCAGCCGCCCTTGCGGGAACAGCCGCCATCGCCGCGGGCGCCGTGGTGAGCCGCAAGCGCTCATAGACGCCCTTCATACACGAACCGACACTTTTAAAGCCGCCTAGTCCGCGCACCGTTTAGCAACGCCACCGCCGAGCCCCCCCTCCGGCGGTGGCGTTTCCTGTTTGCACTCGTATGGTGCACACGCGAGCGGAGTCGCAACAGGCGGCTCCGCGCTTTGTGATTAATGCCCGACAACGCGTAGGTGCGCAGCTTATTCCTCTTCCGGATTTTGGACATTTTGCCCTCCAAACGGCACTACCGCCGGCAACATCCAGCAGATACGCTGAACCTAGCCGTATAGGCCCTTTGAGAACGGGAGCAACCATGGCAGCCTTGTTCACGACCCCCAAACGCAATGACACTACCGCCGGAACCCATGTTGCCGAACCCGACGTTCGCCGTCGCATAGGACTCGCGCACGGCAGCTGGCGCCGCGTGACGCGCCGCATCGTCGTAGGCGCCGTGTGCGCGCTCACGGCGAGCTCGCTGCTCATGCCGAGCGTCTCGCTCGCGGCGGAATGGGTCAAGGTCGGCGAAACCAAATACAACGCCGGCACTGCGGCGGGCGACGAGACCGGCACCTGGTCGTGGGACGGCGCCGACGACTTGAAGCTCAACAACTATAACGGCGGCGAGATCCAGGCCGCAGGCAAGCTCAACGTGAATTACTCGGGAAACAACATCGTCACTGCCGACTGGATCGAAGGCATCAAGGCTTCTCATGGCAAGAATGAGAACGCCGAGCTCAATATCCAAGGCAACGCGGGCAGCACGCTCAGCGTGACATCTACTGAGGACGCTATCCTCTCCACGGGTAATATCAACATCGACGGAGCCGGATCCGTCAACGCCACGAGCGCTGGATTTGATGCCATCGACGCCGAGGGCGATCTCGCTATCAAAGGTTCGGGCAACGTCAACGCCACGGGCGTATCGGATGGCATCAGGGCAAACGGCAATATCACGATTGACGACAGCGGGGCCGTCACCGCCAGGGCTACCAAGGACAAGGGTATCGGAACCGACAAGAACCTCACCATCAAGGGTGGCGGCACAGTCGAGGCAAGCTCAGCCGATGGTGAGGCCATTTGGAGCGGCGGCAACATCAATATCTCGGACGGCAGCCAGGTCAAGGCGAGCTCCGAGAAAGACGCCGCCGTCGAGGCCAAGGGCAGCCTCGCAGCCACAAACGCCTCCCTCAACGCAAACGGTGTTGAATATGGCGTCTATGCCCACAAGGGCATCACACTCGATCATGCAAACGTGACAGTCCGCGCAAGTAAAGGCAGATACGGTGGCGCCATTGCCCTCTTCACCTACCAAGACGATATCGTCGTCAAGAACGGCTCCACCGTGGACGCGTTTGCGGAAGGCGAGGTTTCGGCTGCATTCTCCACCAGAAACGATCGACCCAACGAGGAGGGTGGCCACATCTACATCAGCGACTCCGTTGTCAAGGCCATAGCCCGCTATGTCGAGAACGGCGACGGCCCCATCCCCTACAGCGAAAACCAAGATGGTGAGACGAGCCCCGAGCCCCAAGGCGAGAACATCGGCATCATCGCCCAGACCAGCGAGGGCGTCACACCCGCAGTCATCTCGATCATCCGCAGCAAGGTAACGGCCGAAGGAGATACAGCGGCAATCTTTGCCCGTGCCATGAGCGCTGACGGCAAGACAATCGGCACCATCAAGATTGAGAACGCCGCCATCCAGACGCCCGAAGGCGGCAAGGTCATTGACTATCGCAAGCTCCGTGACGGCATCTACGAGGCAGGCCAAGCCATCGGCACGGGCGACGCTGTGATCGACTCCCCCTATAACGAAGCTGTCGCCAAGAGCATGGTCATCGCACCTCCCGAGGTAGCCAAGCCGGAAGACCCCAAGCCCGACGAGACCAAGCCCGCAGAAAGCAAGCCCGCGGAGTCCAAGCAGAACCCCAAGCCTGAGGGCTCAAAGCCGACCAAGGCCGTTGCGGCTTCAATCACGAAAGCCAAGACTACCGGCGTGCTCGCGGCAACCGGCGACACCTCGGGTGCGGCCATCGTGGCAACCGTCCTTGCGGGAACAGCCGCTATCGCCGCAGGCACCATGGCGAGCCGCAAGCGCTCTTAGACGCCTCTGCGCACATGGCAGCTCCCGCGAAGGCCCCGAGTCCCAGCACCGTTTAACAACGCCACCGCCGAGCTCCCCTCCGGCGGTGGCGTTTTCCATATGCGTCCGCAGGGTATGCACGAGATTGTCTTTGGTCTAGCCCAACCTGCATGAGCCGGCGTGCGACAATGGGGGCCGTCGATATCACAACGCCGAGAGAAGCCCGTCATGGAAGCGCATCAAAAGCAGATAACCGTTCATGCACAGCATGCCGAAAGCGCACCAGTCATCTATCTTCCCGTGGTCATGGGCGACGGCACGGAGGTTTATGAACGCTGCCGAGAGCTCAACTGCCCGCCCTTCACGCTTGTCGGCATTGGCAGCCTCAACTGGAATCGCGAGCTGAGCCCCTGGGGATGCGACGGAACCGTGCGCGATGCCGAGCCCTTTGGCGGTCAGGCATCCGGATTTCTCGATGAGCTGTTGAACTGGATAATCCCAGAGGCCGAGTCGTCGCTTCCTCAGCCGCCCACCTGGCGCGGCATTGCCGGCTACTCGCTCGCGGGCCTCTTCGCGCTCTGGTCCCTCTGGCAAACCGACGCCTTTAGCCGCGCCGCAAGCGCATCGGGGTCGTTGTGGTTTCCCGACTTTGTCGATCGCGCCAGCACGGCCCCTTTTGCCGGCAACCCACAGGCCGTCTATCTGTCACTCGGCAAAAAGGAAACCAAGACGCCCAACCGCATGATGCGGCACGTGCTCGACGATACGCGCGCGATGGAAGAGCTGTTTATCGAGCGTGACATTCCAACAATGCTGGAGCTCAACCCCGGCAACCACTTTGCCCAAACCGACCTGCGCATGGCGCGCGGCATCCACTGGGTTCTTGCGCACTAAAAAGCCGGCCATGCGCATCGGACGCATGGCCGGCTTTTTTAACTGATTTGGACACAGCCGCTATTCGGTGGACTCCTCGAGCTCGGAGACATCAAACTCAAAGTCGTTACCCGGCAGAATCGCGTTGAGCACGATACCCACCAGCGAGCCCACGGCAAGGCCGGAAAGCGAAATCGTCACGCCGCCCAGCTCCAGCACGATGGCACCGGCGGTGCTATAGGCAATGCCGAGCGAAAGCACGAGCACCAGAGCTGCCACCAGCACGTTGCGGTTGTTCTGGAAATCGACCTGGTTTTCGATAAGGTTGCGTACGCCCACGGCACTGATCATGCCATAGAGCACGAGCGACACGCCGCCGATTACACACGCCGGCATGGCCGCAATGACGGCCGCGAACTTGGGGCAGAACGAAAGCACGATGGCGCAGCACGCGGCAATGCGAATCACGCGCGGGTCGAACACACGCGTCAGAGCAAGCACGCCGGTGTTCTCGCCATAGGTAGTGTTGGCCGGAGCACCAAAGAGCGAAGCCAGAATCGTGGCAAGGCCATCGCCGAGCAGCGTGCGATGCAGGCCGGGATCGGCGATGTAGTTACGCTCGCAAGTGGAGCCAATAGCGGAGATATCACCGATATGCTCGATCATGGTTGCGAAGGCCAGCGGCATGATAGTGATGATGGCCGTCGTGGCGAGGCCGCTATCAAACTGCGGCCCAAAGAGTGCAAACACTGTGTTGTCCCACACGACGGGCAAGCCAACCCAGGGAGCGGCGGCAACGCCCGAAAAATCGACCTCGCCCAGCGCGGTCGCAACGGCATAGCTCACCACAACGCCCAGCAAAATCGGCACAATCTTGACCATGCCGCGACCCCAAATATTGCAGATGACGATTACGGCGACGGCAACCACGGCAACGAGCCAGTTGGTCTGGCAGTTGGCAATAGCGGAGCTTGCCAGGATCAGACCGATCGAAATGACGATGGGGCCCGTCACCACCGGCGGGAAGAAGCGCATGACGCGCTTGGCACCAAACGCACGGAAGAGCGCCGCGAGCACCGGATAGAGCAATCCGGCGCAGGCAACGCCCAGACAAGCGTAAGGCAATAGCTCGGCCTCGCCGTTGGGTGCAATGGCAGCATAACCGGCAATAAAGGCAAACGATGAGCCCAAGAATGCGGGGACCTTACCGCGCGACAGGAAATGGAACAGCAGCGTGCCCAAGCCGGCAAACAAAAGCGTTGCCGAAACCGAGAGACCAGTGAGCACGGGCACCAGCACCGTGGCACCAAACATGGCAAACAGGTGCTGTAGGCCGAGCAAAAACATGCGCGGGCGACCGAGCGACGATGCATCGTAGATGGCATCGGTGACGGCGGGTGTCGAAGACTGGGACATGGAAGTCCTTTCGAATGGAAGGGCGATCAGGCATATCGGATAACCTGCCCGAACGATACGATCCGAACCATTGTACGCGATACGCCACGTCTCGCACGCGCCGCCACCTGCAAACGCTAGCGCTATTTCCAAACGCGCTCGGCAATGCGCTTGACCAGCGCGATCTTTGCCCACTGTTCGTCCTCAGTCAGCTTGTTGCCAATCTCGCAGCTGGCAAAGCCACACTGGGGCGACAGGTACAGGTTCTCGAGCGGCACGTACTTTGCGGCTTCGCGGATGCGCTCGACGATAACATCCTCGTTCTCGAGCTCTGCCGCCTTGGTGGTCACCAAGCCCAGCACGACCTTCTTGCCGGGAGCAACGTACTTGAGCGGCTCAAAACCACCGGCGCGGGGTGTGTCGAACTCCAGATAGAACGCGTCAACGTCCTCATGCGCAAACAGGTACGGCGCGATGGGGTCGTAGCCGCCCTCAAAAGCGTAGGTGGAGTGGTAGTTGCCGCGGCATACATGCGTGTTGATAACCAGATCGTCGGGCTTGCCCTCGATGGCGGCATTGTTGAGCGCCACGCCCAGCTCGCTTACCTTTTGCAGGTCGACCGGGCTCATGCCGGTTTTGGCAACAAAATCGGTATCGCAGTAGATGCCCCAGGTGCAGTCATCAAACTGGATGTTGCGGCAGCCCGCGGCATACAGGTCAGCAATCACGGTGCGGTATGCTGCGGCAATGGCATCGACGAGCTCTTCGTCGGTCTTGTAGACGGCGTGCAGACTCTCCTGCTGGCCATCGCAGCGGTCGAGTGTGACTTCGGAGAACGTCTGGATCGGCGCCGGAATGGTCTGGCGCGCGACCTGGCCCTCTCCCTCGAGCGACTTGATAAATTTGAAGTGCTCGACGAACGGATGATTCTCGCCGCTAATGGGACCGGTTACCACGGCGGTGTCGGCGGTAGTCTCCTCATCGTGGAACATGTAGCCCGTGCGCGAGGCGCGGCGCTCAATGCCGTTGAGGCCCCACATAAAATCGAGGTGCCAGTAGCTGCGGCGGAACTCGCCATCGGTAATCACCTGCAGGCCGGCAGCCTTCTGCTTGGCCACTAAGTCGCGGATGGCCTCGTCCTCGACGGCCTTAAGGCCGGAAGCGTCGAGTTTACCCGCGACATAGGCGGCACGGGCGTCCTTTACAGCCTGCGGACGAAGAAAACTGCCGACGATATCGGCACGAAACGGCGCGTTCGGTTGAATCGAAGTGCTCATAGATATCTCCCTTTGCATTGGTTGCTTTACTGGGACAGAGTATGAGCGCTCATATGGACATCGTAAAATATATGTTTATAACAGTTTGATATAGATGCTTCCTATATCAGTTTGGACTGCCATAAAGAGATTTGACCCGCGCAGAACGCAGCAGTCTAGATGTGCTGACGAATCGCTTCGATATAGGCCTGCCCGTAGCGCGTAAGTGTCGTGTTCTTGCGCGTGATGATGCCAATCTCCATGTACTCGTCTACATCGAGCGGAATCGAGATAATACCGGGGCCGTTAAGTTCATGGCTGATCACGCCCGAACACACCGTGTAACCGTTAAGACCCATAGCTAGGTTGAACAGCGTCGCACGGTCGCGCACGCGGATATTCTTGCGGCGCTCAAAGGTCGAGGTCAGCTCCTCGGAATAGTAAAACGAGTTGTAGCTGCCCTGCTCATAGGACAGGAACGGGTAGTCTTCCAAGTCCTCGAGCGTCACACTCGAGCGACCCGCCAGCGGATGGTCGGAGCACACAAAGACATGCGGCGTAGCGCAGAAGAGTCCTTCGAATACGAGCTCGTTGGCCGCCAGCATGCGCTCGATGACCTCGCGATTGTGCTCCGACAGATACAGGATGCCGAGCTCGCTTTTCATATGCGCGACGTCCTCGATAATCTCGTGGGTCTGCTCCTCGCGCAGGGTAAAGTCGTAGCGCGCGGCATCGAACTCGCGGATCACATCGACAAACGCATTAACGGCAAAGGAATAATGCTGGCAGCTCACACTAAAGTGCGGCACCTGCTCGGACGTGCCTTTGTACTTGCCCTCGAGCAGGTCGGCCTGGTCGAGCACCTGGCGCGCGTAGCCCAAGAAGGTCTCGCCTTCCTCGGACACAATGACGCCCTTGTTGGTGCGCTCAAAGATGTGTACACCCATCTCGTTTTCGAGATCGCGAATTGACGCGGTAATCGAAGGCTGCGACACAAAGAGCCGGCGTGAGGCCTCGGTGATGCTGCCGCATTCGGCAACTTTGACGACATATCTGAGCTGCTGGAGCTTCATGGCTTTCTCCCTAGACGTTCGTGACGTCGAAACCCGTCGCGTCCATCTGACGCATAAACGACGGCATCTCCCCCGTCGCGGCGCAGGCGGCAATCTGATGCAAAGCCCCGGCAACCGCATCATCTGCCGCAGCGCCGATATGCCAGCGCGCGGCAGCCGTGACGGCCTCGTTGGCATTGGCGACTGCAACGGAGTTGGGAACGGCATCGATCATGGGCAGATCGTTATCGGAATCACCGAATACGGCCACCTCGTCGAGCGTCAGGTCCAAAGCGCGTGCCAGCTCCAGCGCGGCGCAACCCTTGTCCCAACCTGCTGGAAGGATATCGAACAGGCGCACACGATTGTTGGGAAACACGAGTGAGAGCTCCGGTACCTCAGCGGCAACGCGCTCACGTAGCTCCGCGAGCTCCTCACGCGAGCGGGCGCTCCAGATATTCGCCTTGTATACCGGGGCATCATCGACAACGGGACGGCACGGAGCCTCTTCGCCTTTGAGCCATGCGTTGCCGCCCGACTCCATGGCGCGACGCACGCGCTCGGGGTCGCTCGTCACGCAATAGGCATCGTTATCCCAAAAGTTGTCACCCAGGCTGTAGACCTTTAGATAGGTATCGTCGGTCTCTTGCTCGAGGTAATCGGCCAGACGCATCAGGGCATCGTTGTCGGTCGCGCGCGAAGCGACCGCCTGACCGTCGACAAACATGACTTGGCCGTTGCAGAACGCACCGGTCGAAAAGCACTCGGAACGATTTTTGAACATCCAGCCCATCGCGGACGGCTGGCGACCCGAAACCGGGCCAAAGTGCAGACCCGCCGCCTGCATGGCATGAATACCCTCAATGGCGTAGTCACTGGCGCCGTCATGCCCGGCTGGAATCAGCGTATCGTCCATATCGGTCAGCACAAGTTTGATCATAGAGTCCCCCAGTCATTTTCACCGTAACCATTGTAACGACCTACCAATAAGGGACAGGTTTATTTTGGCAGGTTTTATCTGGGAAAACGCAGCGCCCCTGTTGCCACCTGCCAAAATAAATCTGTCCCTTTTTGGCAGGTGCGCTAGTATAGGGAACAACAGATTCGATGCGGGAGTGCCGGCGGTGCAAACCACAAGGCTGAGAGGGCATAGGGCCCAATCCTTTGAACCTGTCAGTTAATGCTGGCGTAGGGAGCATGCCGCCTTTACAGGGGCGCTGTCTATGCACAGCGCCCCTTTTCTATGCCAAGGAGGCATGTGCAGTGATTGATTCGGAACAGCTTAAGCAACATATGGTCAAGGCCGTGGAGGAGATTCGCGCCACCAATCCGATGGCCGGCTCCATCACCAACACGGTGACGATCGACTTTGTCGCCAACGCGCAGCTCGCCGTGGGCGGTTCGGCCGCCATGGTCTATCTGCCCGACGAGGGCGAGGCGCTCGTTGCCGGCGGCGGCGCCATCTATCTCAACATGGGCACGCTCTTCCCCATCTACGAACAGACGATTCCCCGCGCGGCCAAGGCGGCACACGACGCCGGCAAGCCCTGGGTGCTCGATCCGGTGGGTCTGGGCATCGGTAGCCTGCGCACCCAGCTGGTAAACGAACTCAAGCAGTACAAGCCCGCCATCGTGCGCGGCAACGCCTCCGAGATCATCGCGCTCGCCGGCCTGTGGGGTCTTGAGGGCGAGGCAGCCGATCTGAGCCGCGTGCGCGGTGTCGATACCACCGACACGGTCGACGCCGCCCGCGATGCCGCTGTGGCGCTCGCTCGCTACACCGGCGGCGCCGTAGTGGTCTCGGGCGAAGTCGACCTGATCACCGACGGCACGACGGTAGCCAAGTCCTACGGCGGCAGCCCGCTCATGTCCAAGATCACCGGCTGCGGTTGTTCGCAGGGCGGTGTGCTGGCTGTGTACGCCTGCGCTGCCGATCCGTTTACGGCAGCCATCTGTGGCACCGCCGTCTACAACGTTGCCGGCACGCGTGCCGCCGCTGTCGCCGATGCCCCGGCAAGCTTTAAGGTCGCCTTTATCGACGAGCTCTATCGCGCAACCGCCCAGGACATCGCCGATAACCAACTCGAGCTCGAGGAGGCATAAGCCATGTCCGAGCCCGCAACCAATGCCGGCATGAACACGCTCGTCGCCGTGGCCATCGCCCCATGCGGCACCGGCGATGAGCTGTCCGCCGAGGTCGCCGAGGTCGTGCGCGTCATTCGCGAGAGCGGTCTTCCCAACCGCACCACCTCGATGTTCACCGAGATCGAGGGCGACTGGGACGAGGTCATGCAGGTCGTGCGCGACGCGACCTTTGTGTTGGCGAGCAAGGGCATCCGCACCGAAGTCGTGCTCAAAGCCGATATTCGACCCGGATTTACCGACACCATGACCGGCAAACTCGAGCGCATGGAAGCACAAATCAAAAAGCAGGAGGAAGCACGATGAGCATCCGCGACAACCTTGATATCTCGGCCTATCTGGTACTCGGCCCCGAAAACACCCTCGGACGCCCCGTGGGCGATGTGGTGGCCCAGGCACTCGACGCCGGCTTTACCTGCATCCAGGTGCGCTCCAAGGTGGCAAGCGCCCGCGAGATCATTGCGCTGACCGGCGACGCCGCGCAGGCAATCGCACAGGCCGGCAAGACCGGTCAGGTCGCCCTGTTAATCGATGACCGTCTGGACTGTGTGCTTGCCGCGCGCGAGCAGGGCATTGCCGTCGATGGCGTGCACGTAGGCCAGAGCGACATTCCCGTCGAGGTCTGCCGCAAGCTGCTGGGCCCCGACGCCATCGTGGGCCTTTCGGCCCGTTGCGAGGAGATGCTCGAATACGTCAAGACCGCCGACATGAGCCTGGTCGACTACCTGGGCATCGGCCCGCTCCACGAGACCGAGACCAAGCGCGACTGCGGACGCGCGGCCGACGGCTCTATCATCACCAAGAGCTTTGAGGACCTTGCCGCACTCCACGCGGCAAGCCCCGTGCCCATCGTGGTGGGCGGCGGCGTTAAGACGGCCGACTTGCCGCAGCTTAAGGCCACCGGCGTCGACGGCTTCTTTGTGGTAAGCGCCGTCTGCAGCGCCGACGACCCCCATGCCGCAGCCAAGGAGCTTGTCGACACCTGGCAGCAGGCATAGGCATAGGCCGAACAGCTGATTCGCAGCCTCATATCTTCAGCAATGGAAAGCGCATCCCAGTTTGGACACCCATTCTGGGATGCGGTTTCCATATAGAGGGGACTGCGGACAAAAAGTTGGACCGTTGAGGTCCGGAACGGAGTCCGCATGGCATACAGTAGGAGAATGGTGGAGAGGGCCAGGGCGCTTCGCGGCGCCGGGCTCACCGTCATGGAGATAACCGAGATACTCGGCGGGCCCGGCAAGACGTCCGTCTGGCGCTGGATCAGGGACGTGCGCAAGCCCGCGGGAAGGGCCGGTGGAGGAATGGACCTGCCGCGACTCGTCGGGGACGGCCCCGACTACCCCGACATCGACCCGGAGGACAAGGACGCCCTGATCGAGCGGCTCAGGCTCGAGAACGCGGTGCTGAGGGCGGTGCAGGACGTTTTAAAAGCCGAGAGCCTCGACGGGATGTCGAACAGGGAGAAGACCCTGGTGATAGACCGCCTGAGGCCGTGCGGGAAGTGGTCCTTGAGAGAACTCACGAGTTCCTTGGGGATATCAAAGAGCTCCTATGAGTACCAGCGCCGCGCGATCGCGAGGCCCGACCGGCTCGCGCCCCTGCGCGCGCTCGTGCGCAGGATCTTCACCGAGGACGGTGAGGGGGCGCGGGGGTACCGCTTCGTGACGGCGCGCCTGCGCGAGCTCGACGAGCCCGTGCGCGCCTCGGAGAAGGTCGTCCTCCGCATCATGCGCGAGGAGGGCCTGGTCCCCAGGTGGATGAGGAGGAAGAGGAGGCCCTACAGCTCCTATGCGGGCGAGCCGACGCCGGCCCCGCCGAACCTCGTGCGCCGCGACTTCCGCTCGGCCCTGCCGAACTTCCTGTGGCTCACCGACATCACCGAGTTCAGGCTGCCCTCCGGCAGGAAGGTCTACCTGTCGGCCATCAGGGACTGCTTCGACTCCTCGGTCGTGGCGTGGAGGGCCGGCGAGAGACCGGACGCCGCGCTCGCCAACTCGACGCTCGAGGACGCCTGCGCCCGGCTGGCGCCCGGCGAGCGCCCCGTCATCCACTCCGACCGCGGCGGCCACTACCGCTGGCCCGGCTGGATCTCGATCTGCGAGGACAACGACCTCACCAGGAGCATGTCCGCCAAGGGCTGCAGCCCGGACAACGCCGCGATGGAGGGCTTCTTCGGCCTGCTCAAGAAGGAGTTCTTCCACGGGAGGGACTGGTCCGGCTGGTCGCCCGGGGAGTTCATCGAGGCCCTCGGCGCGTGGATAGGGCGCTTCAACTCCGAGCGGGCAAGCGACGCGCTCGGTGGCGCGACGCCGGACGACTACCGGTCGTCGCTGGGGATGGCCGCGATTTAGCGGTCCAGGAAATCGTCCGCAGTCCCGCGCTCATTCTGGGACGCGCTTTCCGCCGAGTCCGCGGCAGCTTGTCCTACCCCGCCAGATACGTTTCCAGCGCGGACAAAGACGCCTCCGCATCGTGGCGGCCGATCTGATAGATACGCTCAAGCTCATCGGGCTCGCGGCACAGCGACGGCACCTTTACCGATTCGCTCGGCCGCACCACAAAGACCTCGCCGGCAGCCTCGCGACGTGCCAGGTCATCAAGCGTGGCATTGTAGGCCTCATGCCGATGCTCAAGCGCCGCAACAAACTCCGGGTAGTGACGGAACACGCGCCGCAGCATGGGCATCACGCTGTTGGGCTGCTTCACAAAGCCCGCCGGCTGCGTGAGTACCACAATATTGCGGTCATACCCCTGCGCAAACAGCCAAGCACTGGGAATGGAATCGGCCACGCCGCCATCCAGATATTTATGCCCCTCAATGGCGACAGGACGCGTTGCCACGGGAATAGCAGACGACGCCCGAATCCACTCGATATCGCGCTCGTCGCCATACGGCAGATCGCGATAGACGGCCTTGCCCGTCTCGATATCGGTACACACGCACGTAAACCGCATGGGGCAGGCACGATATGTCTCCAGGTCGATGGGATCGCGCTCGATGGGCACCTCGTGATAGGCAAAATCTGCATTGAACATATCGCCGGTTCGCAGCCAGCTTGCTACACCCGCATAGCGCTTATCGGCGCAATAGGCCTTGTTGTAGCGAATGGCACGACCAATCTGGCGCGATTTAAAGTTGTAGCCAAACGCCGCGCCCGCCGAGACGCCCACCATATGGTCACAGGTCAGGCCGCACTCCATCCATACGTCGAGCACGCCCGCCGTATACATACCGCGGTAGCCGCCTCCCTCGAGCGCAAGCCCCACCGCGGGCGTCGTATCTGGCTGTGCCATGCGACCATCTCCGTTCCTGCGTTTTAAAACGAAACAAGTATACCCGTCAACATATATCGCCTCAGTCGCATTTTCATCGAACATCGTCGCGTTACCGTTTGGCGAATAATGGCGAATAATGGCCGCCCGCAACATGGGCACCCCTACATAATTCCATACACTTGTTTATACTACTCAGTAGTTATCAGCAACGAACGTCAGCCGACAAATAAACCCAACGACGCAGCAAGGCGGGGGCTTGGAAACACGCGAGGCGTTGAGCAACAACGCGTGTGCACAACGAGCTCGCCCGACGCAATCCGCCCCGACCCCAGAAAGCCGCCTACAGCATGGATACCCCCAGCAATTACACTGAAACGCTCGAAAAGACCGTCCGCGACCTTCTCAAGCGTCAGGAGGATCTGGTCAGGACCGCCTTTACCGACCAGCTTACCGGGCTTGGCAACCGCGGCGGCTTTGCCCGTTCCCTCGAGGAGCTCTGGGAGCAGGACACCCCCGTTACCATGGCGTACATCGATATCGACAATCTCAAGCACTGCAACGACGTCTTTGGCCATGACGAGGGCAACCGCTATATTTTGCAGGTAAGCCTCTATCTCAAGCTGTATATGGAGGTGGACGAAGCGGCGTTTCGTCTGGGAGGCGACGAGTTTGCCATCCTGTCTACGATTGCAACCGAGGACGACCTCGCCGAACGTCTGGAACGCTGCCGAACGGTCCTGCTCAAAAACAACGATGCCGAGATGCCTCACTCGTTTAGCTACGGAGTGGCACACGCCGACCCCGCCCTGGGCGAAGCCCCCAATCGCTTGACGAACGATGCCGACCATCGCATGTACGACTACAAGCTACGTCATGCCGTGCACCTTGATCGACGCAATATCGCACAAGCCCACACCGACGACTTCGAAATAAGCGATCGAATTTTCGACGCCCTTTCGATGCTCAACGAAGGCCGCTATTTCTTTATCGAGAACTTGGACAAACATCGAACCCTTTGGTCACAAGGCGCCTTGCGCGATCTTGGTCTTCCTTCGGAGCATATAGACAACTGTCACGATTATTGGAAAACGCGTGTCCATCCCGATGACCTTGAGGCCTATACCAACGACATCGACCAAATCTATGACGGCTCCAAACATCGTCACGTCATGCAGTACCGCGTGCGCAATGCCGCCGGCGATTACATCCTCGGCCGTGCTCGCGGGTTTCGTATCGACGGCGACGGAAATGTCCCCTCGCTCTATGTCGGCGAGCTCGTCAACCACTCGCTTGCCGAGACCGTCGACGCCGCCACGGGTCTCGGAACGCAGCGCACGCTGATCAACGCTATCGATGCCTGCCGTCGCGACCGTTGCGAGACGGGGCTTATAGCAGTGCGCGTTCGCGGCACGGCAAAGCTCAACGAGCTCTACGGGGCCGAGGCCGTCGACAACATGCTCGCCGAATACGCAGGCCGCATGCTGTCGATTACTCGCGGCAGGAGTCGCGTCTTCCGTTCACGCAACGCCCAGTTCGTCGTGCTTAGCAACAATTTGGATCACGAAGCATTCGAGCAACTGATCCAACATCTCAAAGAGGCCGTTTTCGCTCCCGTTCGAATCGCGGGCGACACTATTACCCCCGTCTGTCTTGTCGTTCCGGCCTTTTACGAGCACCTGACCAATCAAACGGCCGCCGTTTTAGGCGAACTCGACCGTCGCATTCGCACGGCCGGCGGGCTTGTTCCCAACGACAGCCTCCCCATACCCGAGGTGGAGCGCAAAAGCGCCATCGCCGAACGCATCGATCCGCTCACGGGTCTCTATCGACCCAGCGAGTTTATGCGCCGCGCCAACGAATTTCTCGAGACAAGGCGCAACGGCGCCTGGTGTATCGCCACCGTCGATATGGGGCACATGCGACTGTTCAACGAATGGCACGGACAGGCCGAGGGCGACCGCGTACTCGCCGATGTGGGCACGGTTCTCAAGGACATCGAGAATGCCGCCATGGGCGTCGCAGGGTACTGGGGCCAAGACGATTTTTGCGTACTCATCCCCTTTAAGCACGACACCGTCCATCAGATCTATAGCCGCATTCGCCAGGCCGTGGCCAAGCATGATGACGGCGTGGGCTTCTGGCCGTCCATGGGCGTCTACCCCATCGACTCCAACGAGGAAATCACCATCGATGCGCAGGCCAAGGCCATGTTTACCAATCGGCGCGCAAAAAACGACTTTAAGGAGCGCATTGCCATTTTCCGCCCCGAGGAATACGAACACGAAATCGCGTTCCACCGCACGCTGACCGAATTCCAGTATGCGCTCTCAAACGGCCGCATTACCTACTACTTGCAGCCCCAGGTCGACATGGAAACCGGCGAGATCGTTGGCGCCGAGGCGCTCACACGCTGGATTGACAAGGATGGCTCCCTCATTTCACCTACCACCTTTATCCCCGCTCTCGAGGAAAGCGGTTTTGTGGTGACGCTCGACAAATATGTTTGGCAGGGCGTCGCCTCGTGGCTGCGTGAGTGCATCGATCGAGGGCTGCGCGTAGTTCCGATCTCGCTCAATGTGTCGCGCGTGGATATCCTTGCCTGCGACGTCGCCGAGCATATGGGGGCGCTTGCCGCCCAATACAACCTACCGCCCGAGCTCATGCGCATTGAGATCACCGAGACGGCTTATACGGGAGAGTCCGAGGCCGTGGATAAGCTGACGGCCGACCTACACACTCGCGGTTTCTCGACCTACATGGACGATTTTGGCACCGGCCAGTCTACGCTCGCGATGCTCAAGAACGTCAACGTCGACGTCATCAAGCTTGATCGCACGTTTGTGCCCACCGACCGCGATCAAAGCCGTAGCGCGCAAATCGTTTCATCAATGCTCGAGATGGCGCAATCGCTCCATCTGCCCGTTGTAATCGAAGGCGTCGAGACAAACGAGCAGGCGAACATGCTGCTCCAAATGGGTGCCCACTACGCTCAGGGCTTCCTCTACTACCGCCCCATGCAGGCAAAGGATTTTGAGGCATTGCTCGATGGCGGTAACAAAAACTGATACGCTCGCGCGCAAAACGATACCGCCGAAGGGGCGCTTGTCCCCATTGGCTAACTTATGCCCCCAATCCAAACCGAATTGGGGATATGATGCAAACCACTGTTGTGCCCAAGGAGGTTATCCATCATGAACGAGTCGTATCGCCTGGGCGAGCAATCGATCATTGCCTATCTTCAGCGACTTGCGAACGGGGTCTCGACCGCCGAGCTCGATGTTGCCGCGCTGCCCACGGAGCTGTGCGCCATCGGCGAGCAGCTACAGAAGACATTTGCCATCCTGCAGCAAGAACGCGAGCTGCTTGAGCGCGGCGCCTATATCGATTCGCTCACCAATCTTGGCAACCGTGCTGGACTCCACCGTTATGCCGAGCTGCTTTGGCACAAAGGCACCCCCTTCACCTGCGCTTATATCGATATCGATCGCCTTAAGCATTGCAACGATACGTTTGGCCACACCGAGGGCAATCGCTACATCCTGAGCATCTGCCGTGCACTCACCGAGACAATGGAACCCAATGACCTGCTGTTCCGTATCGATGGAGACGAATTTGTACTCGTATCCCCCACGACAGATGAAGCCGAACTCGAGCAGCGCCTGGAGCGGACGCGCACCGACCTTATCGAGGCAACATCGGGCGGCAAAGCGCCCATGATCGCTAGCTTTAGCTTTGGCTGCTCGCGCGTCGACCCACTCGCTGGCGATACGCGTCGCCAGATGACCATGGACGCCGACCGCAAAATGTATCGCTACAAGCTCATGCACCGTGTGCAGCAGCCGAAGGAAAACGACGCATCCATGCGACCGATCGCCGATCAGCCTCCCTGCAACGACCGGGTGTTCCAAGCGATCTCCATGAGCTCCGAGACGCGCTATCCGTTTATCCTTAACCTCGATACCGGCGAATCGCAATGGTCGATTAATGCCGTGCGCGATTTTGACCTGCCCTCCCAGCATCCCTATAACTCGCTCGATATGTGGCTCGCCCGCGTTCACCCCGAGGACCGCGACAACGTGCGCAGCGAGCTCGATATGGTGGTAAACGGCGCGTGGCACTTCCATTACATGCAGTATCGCGTCATGAATACCGCTGGTAAATATGCGCTGTGCGAGTGTACGGGCTACCGCTTGGATAGCACCGAAACCGAGCCCAACATGTATGTGGGCATTATCATCAACCGAAGCTTGGCGGATACGACCGATTCCGTGACCGGCCTGGGCGATATCCACGCCCTGGTCAACGCCATTGGCGAAATGCGTCGCGTGGCGCGCAAGGCAGGCCTGGTCGCCATCAAAATCGACGACATCGCCAAGGTCAATGCCCGCTTTGGCTTTGATGCGGGCGACCGCGTTTTGGCAGAAAGTGCCGCCTGCCTCATGGACTGTTCGCGCGGCAAGGGCCGTCTGTTCCGCTCGACCGGACCGATGTTCGTGGCGCTTTTCGATGACCTTGATCCCGAAGAGACCGACGCGATCGCAGAAGAAATCGAACGGTTCTTGGGGTCGCCCGTACTCTTTGGCTCATTTGAATATCAGCCGCCCATTCGTGTGGCCACACTTCATCTAGATGCCGTCGACCGACAGCCCGTTTCCATTTTGAACGAACTTAATGCGCTGATTAAAGAGGCGCCACAGGTACCGGGCACCAAGCTGGACTAGCGTTATGGGGCGCATGATGGTTAATTTCCGATCTCGGGCGAACACATTGGGCAAATAGGCCGTACCCGCAGTTAGCCGAACGCCCCCCGCAGTCCCTAGCGGGCCCGGGGGCACCGTTTCGATACTCTTGGTTTACTTTGCCTGATGCAAATAAGTGCTCAACAAGATAGAACCTATCCCCCGCCACGGATATGCCCTCGAGTAAATCTGTTAAGCCAAGCCTATCAAATTCTATTGACAATTGGCTGCATTGGTCCATTTTGTCGTCCAGCCACTTCCGCTGGCTATCGCCTCATAAACACAAACCTAACGAGCCGCACGAACGACAAAGAGGCCAAGCTGAACAGAAGTAGAACCAAAACTTCAAAAACGCTGGTATTCCAATCGCGTACCCAGCCCTCTACCGCCCACAAGAAAAACAGCAGCCCCATCCATAACGTCACAGAAGAAATCAGCTTTGCGTAGGGGCGTATATCAATCTCGCTCTCCCTTTTTGTGACATCATATCCAGCAATTGAGCAGAGCCATCTTCCTCTTCGGTATTGGATTGAAAGGACAATCAAGGCAATCGAAGTCATCAAGCAAACAGCATCCTCTGTTTCCATAGAGTTTCCTTTGCTTTCCATCCTAGTTACGCATTCACAATCGAATCAAACCAAGTATGAATTACTCGATAGCAACCGCCTTAGTATAAACCATAGCCGCCGCAGCAGCCCGCCTTCTAAGACCTCAGAGTTCGCCATCGAAGGCGACCTGCCCAGACTCCTCACAATCGGCTTGCATGAGGCCCCGAGCTCCAACATACTCTGGACCGTGTCCCTCTCGTACCTGGTGAGCGAGCCCGCCGTTGGCCCTCGGGGCCGGCTTCCCGGCCCCGAGAAACACTCGGATGAAGCTACCGATCGAGACGGGGCGCATGATGGGCGGTCGCTGGAATCGCGCCCCACGCCATCTGCCCGCTCGTGCGATAATCCTCCGCAGAAGTCACCGACAGCAGAGGGAGTTTGTGATGAAGGTTCTTTTGGTCAATGGCAGCCCCAAGGCAAACGGCAACACCGACCGCGCACTCGCCGAGATTGCCGAGCAGCTCAACGCAGAGGGCATTGAGACGCAGGTGTTTCAGCTGGGCGCCAAGCCCATCCGCGATTGCATCGGGTGCGGCCAGTGCGGCAAGCTCGATTGCCGCTGCACCTTTGACGACGATATGGTCAACGAGCTGATTGCCGCTGCCGAGCAGGCAGACGGCTTTGTCTTTGGTTCGCCCGTCTACTACGCGCATCCCAGCGGACGCATCCTCTCTGCCCTCGACCGTGCATTCTATGCTGGCAGCAAGGCCTTTGCGCACAAGCCGGGCGCCGCTGTCGCCGTTGCCCGTCGCGGTGGCACGTCGACCACCTTCGATGTGCTCAACAAATACTTCACCATCAACCAGATGCCCGTGGTGGCATCCACCTACTGGAACAACGTCTTTGGCGCCATGCCGGGCGAGGCCGCCCAGGACGCCGAAGGCCTTGCCACCATGCGAAACATCGGCAAAAACATGGCCTGGCTCCTACGTTGCATCGAGGCGGGAAAGGCCGCCGGCATCGAAGCCCCCCAGGCCGATCGCGCTAGGACCAACTTTATTCGGTAGAACGGCGGAACATAAATATGAACGTGCAAATCTTCGGCACCAAAAAGTCCTTCGATACCAAGAAGGCCCAGCGCTATTTTAAGGAGCGCCGCATTAAGGTGCAGTTTATCGACCTTAAGGAAAAGGAGATGAGCAAGGGCGAGCTCACGAGCGTGATGCAGGCGGTCGGCGGCATCGACAAGCTGCTCAACCCCAAAGCCAAGGACGAGGAGACGCTCGCACTCATCCAGCACCTCACCCCCAGCCAGCGCTTTGATAAGCTGCTCGAGAACCAGCAGGTTCTGGCCGAGCCCATCGTGCGCAACGGCAAGAAGGCCACCGTCGGTTATTGCCCCGATGTGTGGGGAGCCTGGGAGTAGCCTGTGTTATTTGCCGGCGCGTGGGTATAAGAGCAGGCGTTTGGCATAAGATTTAACTGTAAGCCATGTCTAACAAAGGAGGGCACATGCCCAACAGACCCGTGAAGATCATCATGCTTACCGGATACCTCGGTGCCGGCAAGACCACGCTGCTCAACCACATCCTCGCTAACGACGGCGGCATCCGCGCCGCCGTGATCGTCAACGATATCGGCGAGATCAACGTCGACGCCAGCCTTATCGCCGACGGCGGCCTTTCCGAGACCGACGACCTCATCCCGCTCACCAACGGCTGCATCTGCTGCACGCTTTCGGACGATCTGGCCAACCAGCTGCAGGGCATCGCCGATTCGGGCAAGTTCGACTACATCATCATCGAGGCCTCGGGTATTTGCGAGCCCATCCCCATCGCCTACACCATCTCGAGCTTCTGCGACGAGGCCAAGGTGGGCGGCGAGCCCAAGCTCGCGCTCGACAACATCGTGGCCGTGGTCGACTGCGCCCGCATGTACGACGAGTTCAACGGCGGTCGCGACCTGCTCGCCGAGGATATCGACGAGGACGACATCGAGAGCCTGCTCATCCAGCAGATCGAGTTTTGCTCCACGCTGATCCTCAACAAGACCGATACCGTCACGCCCGAGCAGATTGCCGAGCTCAAGGCCATCGTGCGTAGCCTGCAGAAGGACGCCGTGATTGTCGAGGCCCAAAACGGCGAGGTCCCCATGGAGGAGCTGCTCGACACCGGCCGCTTCGACTTTATGCGCGCCTACAACTCCGCCGCTTGGATCGAGGCCATGGAGCATCCCGAGGAGCACGACGACCCCGAGGTGCTCGAGTACGACATCGAGACCTTTGTGTACTCGCGCCGCAAGCCGTTTGACCTGCAGAAGTTCACCGATTTTGTTGAGCAGGAGTGGCCCGACGAAGTCATTCGCGTCAAGGGTCCGCTGTGGCAGACCGGCGATCCGGACATGTGCTACATGTTTGAGCAGGCCGGCCACCAGATGCGCCTGATGGAAAACGGCCTGTTTGTCGATTCTGCGCCCGAGGGCGAGAAGCAGAAGATTATCGACGAGAACCCCGAAATCATGCAGATTTGGGACGACGAGACGGGCGACCGCATGACGAGCCTGTGCATCATCGGCCGTCACATGGACAAGGACGCGCTCATCACCGCCCTCGATGCCTGCCTGACCGACTGGCACCGCGCCTAGGGTTATCGAAGCGGGTATTATCGCCCATGCAACCGCCAAACCACCACGAAGGTGACTGTCCCCTTCGTGGTGGTTTTTCGTTCTATGCCAAGGAGATTCATGTTCAATATCGTGCTGTACGCGCCCGAGATTCCGGCCAATACGGGCAACATCGGCCGTACCTGCGTGGTCACCGGCGCCCGCCTGCACCTGGTGGAGCCGTTGGGCTTTTCGCTCGATGACAAGACGGTGCGCCGCGCCGGCCTGGGCTACTGGCAAAACTTGGACGTGACCACCTATGCCGGCTGGGAGGATTTCCTTGCGCGCAACGGCCTCTCCCCCGCCGACGAGCGCCTGCATCTGCTGACCAAAAAGGCGCGCCGCGCCTATGCGCAAAGCACCTACCGCGATGGCGACTTTTTGGTCTTTGGCAGCGAGAGCTCGGGGATTCCCGAAGAGCTGCTCGCTGCGGCCCCTGAGCGCTGCGAGCGCATCCCGATGCTGCGCGATTGCGACTCACTCGATAACGCCGAGGCTTGGGAAGCCCACGAGGAATCGCTCGGACATACCGAAGACAGCCACGAGGCCATCCTTCAGCAGGATATCTGCGGCAATTTCGTCGACCCGGACGACTACCGCATCAGCGCCCTCAACCTCTCCAACAGCGCCGCCATCGTCCTCTACGAAGCCTTGCGCCAGACGGGCTTCCCCGGAATGTGACAAAGGGACAGTCCCTTTGTCACATACTGCAACTACTGATTTAAATGGAATTAACCGTTTTTAAACGCTTTTAACTAGAAGAAATGCCAGTTTATTACTAACTTTTACTGAGTTGCACCGTATGGGTTTATATGCTTCCATCCCGTAAAGGACAGGAATCCCGCAGCAAAAGGTCCCTACATATCAGAATTCAACTTCAAATACAAACGACTGCCGGAGTTCTCGCTTAGCTTGGCTTGTCAGGCTCGAATTCGCCCTTATGTTCAGCTTGCTGCATGCCTCGTCGATAGCCATAGCAAGTGATACAGACATGGTCATGGTCGTTTCACTTTTCAATTCGACCCGATAGTTCTTCGCCTTGTTTTTATCCTCTCCACCGCATCTCGTCTCGATTAACAAGAGAATATCTGAGTCATGGGCATACCAATGGAGCTCAGGGCGCTGTGGAACCATGTCACCCTCGAATTCCTGTGTAAACAGAATTTTCTTCTCGTTTCTCGTTGAATCGCTCAAGGAACCGTCGATTCGAACCGAGCCTTTCTTTCCCGCCTTGGCATTTCCCTTAACCTGGCGGCCTCGACGAGTTTCCTCGTACTCCGTCACCTCCAGCTTGCAGCGCTTCGCGCCAAGCATGAACGCGATCCGCCTCAACTCGGCCATCTTGTCTTGTTGCATGGTTGCGAAATAAGAGTCAAGGTCAACAAAGCGAGACCGATCAAAAGCATCTATGTAATATGTGGAATAAAGAGATGGTTTAGGATAGAAAGACAGCTCACTATCCCCGATTGCCTCGCGGTACAGATTGAAAATCTGCGTACCCTTAACAGTATCCAGCCAACCAATAGCATCCCTACAGACGTCGATGCCCCGGCGCTCGTTTCCGTCAACAATTCGAATCATGTTCGGCAAATGGAATGAAGGACTCTGATAGGTCTCTTTGGTTACCGGCCTGTATCTATTGAGCTGCTGCTGGTATGCCCAATCGTTGACCGCGTCACCGATATCCGCAGCAGCACCAGCCGCACCATCGGCCGCATCAGCAATAGCTGCCAAGGCGTCATCGGCCATCGGAGTTGCAGCACGCATTGCACCATCGGCAACTTTCTGTACGATTGCAGCCGCGCCCGCCATCGCGCTTCCGGCGCCATCAACCAACCCGGCAGCGGCCTTACGGATATCAAAGCCCTGCTTATGTCGCGGCAGCCCCTCCCTTTCGGCAACAGCTAGATCGTCTTTATCCTCCATAGTGACCTCCTATTTCCGATAGTCGAAATCAACCGTATATTCATCGCCAAATGCCGAGTTGAAGGTAGTGTCGAGAAAGGTGGTGTAGTGCCCGATCAGAAGCGAGCCGGCCCCAGCGATCTGTTGCCGTTTATCCAACATGCTATTCACCCCTACTCAAACGTAACGTCAACATTGACGTCATCGCCGCATAAGGCTTTGACCTGTTTTTCGATAAGGGCGCAGGCTCTATCATCAGATTCTTGGAGCATATTGCTTTCCTTGACCTTCTTGGTCTGCTCTTTCTTTGCCTGTTTCAATAACGTGTTTAGATCATCCGTGCTTACTTGATTCCAGTTAAGAAAGCCATTGTCCTCAACATATTTCTTAAGCGTATTGGGGTCTGTCGAGAACGAGGTGATCTCCGAGTGAGGCAGTATAACCTTTACGCTCTTGACCTCTGAATTCTTATCGGCCATATTAGCCCGTACGATTGTAACCTTCATCTTATCGGCATCGATCCCGATGTCAGCTTTGCCGTCAATCGTTGCGACATATCGCTTAGACGTAAAGGGGTTTTCCCACCCAAGCGGATTGCCCGCCTCATCAATTGAAAGCAGCTGGGTGAAGTTGTACTCGTACGTCACGAGCTTAACGACTGGCGTGATCTCCTCGCGAATCGAATCATCGCTGATCGTTGTAGGATTACGCGTCAATGACATCCAGATACCCCAGGCAACCGCTAGAACCGTAACAACGACTAACCCGCCAAAGGCAACCTTTTGCGGTATCGTTGTAAGAAATTTTGTTTTTGCCATCCTGTTTCACCTTTCCTTTATTGCCCCGACGTTCCCATCATCTTCCAGCGCGAGCATGATGGCACGAATCATTCCGTCAACGGCTCAATGCAAAGCGCGACCGTTCAAAGAAAACGGCCGCGCTTTCCTTTCAATTCCCGCGAACTATTCCTTGACGCTGTAACCCGACACCGTCGGCGCAAGCCTCGAGGCGTCAACCTCGCTCATTACCTCAAACTTCACCTTCTCGCCAGGCGCCCAGGCAGATGTATCTGCGTAGCATTCTTCCGCCCTCACACCATCGGCATCGTAAAGGGCAACGTTTAGATAAACGTTTTCGAACGATATGTCAGAGGTATTTTCGACGATTGCGGTGTACGTATAGAGACCGTAGCCATCATCACTTTTCTCAAAGTTCGCCGATGAGAGCAAACCGTTGATAACCTCATCGTTATGCGTCTTCTCCTCTACGGTCCTACCGTTCTTAATTAGCTCGTCAAACTCATCTTGATACTCGTCATCGACTGTTAAGTCATATCGATCAACCAGTTTCTTAAGCTGTGCGGATCGTGCGTCGTAGGCCTTTTCCCATTCCTCGTAGTACTTAGGATCAGATTCCGCATACTTCTTGGTAACATCAAGCTGATTGTCAAGCAGGTTGAGATAGGCGATGACATCTTCCTGCATCTTAGTGTCTTTAAAAGGCGCCTTTTTGAGTTCTTTGTCGTTATCGATCTCGGTTTTAATTATCTCTTTTCGTACTTTATTCGAGCTTAGATCAGCATCTTCTCCAAGCGATTCGATATAATCCGACCGCTTTTGATAACCTCGAGCAATCACAGCCATTGCACGGTCATCGGCATAATCAGGTTCATCGTTTTTCTTCTCAGACTGCGAACAGCCGCTCAGCAGAAGCGCCCCACAAAACACCATCGCAAATAGCGCGGTCACCAGAGCCATTCCATAACGCCTTTTCATTTCGTCCTCCTTTAAATACAAAACACGATATCTA
Organism: uncultured Collinsella sp.; assembly: GCA_902493145.1. Classification (GTDB taxonomy): domain Bacteria; phylum Actinomycetota; class Coriobacteriia; order Coriobacteriales; family Coriobacteriaceae; genus Collinsella. The sequence continues at coordinate 24,068 of CABUOA010000017.1, forward strand.
GCCCCTCGTCAAAAAGCAGACGAATTGGCAACGCGGTGGCACTATTTGGTTCAAGGGCGTGAACTGGATAAACATCGAGGGAAGGAGTGAGCTCTGCGGAATAAACTCCCCTCGTCAAAATGTCTAGCTAAAGAGGACGAGCAGACGACAAACGATCAAAACTGGTCGCGTCCGCCCGTCTCCAACGATCGAACGTCGAGACGCTGACGTTCAAAAGCGCAGCAGCCTCTCGCCTCGTAACCTCACCCCCTTCGAATAATTTGATGACATCGCGATAGCTATCTGGGCGTTCGAATGCCGGCCTTCCAAATTTCACACCACGCAAACGCGCCAACGCGATGCCCTCCGCCTGGCGTTGCTTGATGTTTTCGCGCTCTAGCTGCGCCACATAGCTCAAGATTTGAAGAACCAGATCCGCCATGAACGTTCCCGTGATGCCATCGGGCTGCTCGCGCGTATCGAGCAGCGGCATATCAAGCACTACGATGGCAGCGTTCCTATCCACCGTGATGCGTCGCCATTCGTCAAGGACTTCACGATAATTGCGACCCAAACGATCGATACTTTTGATCACGAGAACGTCACCCTCGCGCAGTCTGCGAAGAAGACGCTGGTACTGGGGACGTCTAAAGTCCTTACCGCTTGCCTTGTCAGCATAAATCTGGCTCTGTTGCACGGGAAACCTTCCCAGCGCGTCCAACTGGCGGTCCAGGTTCTGGTCCGCAGTAGAAACACGCGCATACCCAAAGATTCGATTGTCCATAATTGCCCCTATCGGCTACCTCTTGGCAGCATCAGCTCAAACGAGAGCCCACTCACTATAGGGCGTGCAAATTTCGCGAATGGGTTGAGGTCATTTTGGCCCTCAGACACAAGCTATTCAAGCGCCATGTCGGCAATATGCAGGCTTTCCCAGCATGTGACAAAGGGACAGTCCCTTTGTCACATCCGGCTAGAGGTAGCGGCCAGTAATGCTTGCGGAGCAGGCAGCGACATCGCTCGGCGTGCCGGTGCAGACGATTTGTCCGCCTGCGTCGCCGCCGCCCGAGCCCATGTCGATCACGTAATCGGCATTACGGATAAGGTCGAGGTCGTGCTCGATCACGACGACTGTGGCGCCCTTGGCAACGAGGCCGTCGAACACACTCAGCAGCACCTGAACATCGAGCGGGTGCAGGCCAATTGTGGGTTCGTCGAACACGAATACGGCATCATCCTGCACGCGGCCCATCTCGCTCGCGAGCTTAAGACGCTGCGCCTCGCCGCCCGAAAGCGCCGGCGTGGGCTCGCCAAGCGTCAGGTAGCCTAAGCCCAGATCGTGCAAGGTCTGCAGGCGCGCCTGGACTTTCTTGAGTCCCACCGTGGCGTCGAGGGCCTCGTCCACACTCATGTCCATGAGCTGCGGCAACGTAAGCAGACTGCCGTCCTTGCCCTCGCGATGGATATGCGAAGCCGCGTCTGCATAACGCGAACCACGACATGCCGGGCAGACGATCTCGACATCAGGCAAAAACTGCACGTCAAGTGATATCGAGCCCGTGCCATCGCACGTGGGGCAACGCAAAGCGCCAGTGTTGTAGCTAAAGGCACCCGCTTTATATCCTGCCGCCTTGGCCTCGGGCGTACGGGCGAAGGCGCGGCGCAGCTCATCATGGATGTCGGCATACGTCGCTACCGTCGAGCGCACGTTGGCGCCGATGGGCGTAGCGTCAATCAGATTTGCGCGGGCAATGCCCTCGGCATCGACCCAACGCACGTGGCTTGGCAGGCGCTCGCCGGCCGCTTGCGCCTTGAGCGCCGGGATGAGCGTCTCGAGCACCAGTGTCGTCTTGCCCGAACCCGAAACACCCGTCACCGCGACAAGGCGGCCGCGCGGGATATCGACTTCGAGTGGTTTGACGGTATGGATGGCATCGGTCGCCATGCGGATATGGCCTAGGTCGAACATTTCGTCGTCAGCCACCTGCGGGCGCAGACGCTTGGGGTCCGAGCGCAAGAACGGCGCGATGCGGCTGCCCTGCGATTGTTCGACCTCGTCTACCGTACCGGCGGCGATTACATGGCCGCCGCCTGCTCCCGCAACGGGGCCCATCTCGACCAGATAGTCGGCTTCTGCCAGCACGCGCGTGTCGTGGTCGACAACAACCACGGTATTGCCGTCGACCACCAGATCGCGCATCACGCCCACCAAGCCGTCGACATTGGCAGGATGCAAGCCGATCGAAGGCTCGTCCAGCACATACAGCACGCCCGTCGATCGGTTGCGCACCACGCGGGCAAGCTGTACGCGCTGGCGCTCACCCGTGGAAAGCGTGGCGCCGGCGCGGTCGAGCGAAAGGTAGTCGAGACCCAGATCGACCAGGCGACGGGCCGTGCTCAAAAACGAATCGCAGATATCCGTCGCCATGGGCTGCATCTCGGTCGGCAAGGATGCGGGCACTCCGCGCACCCACTCAATCGCCTCGCCCAGCGTCATGGCCGCCGCCTGCGCCAGATTGATACCGCGCACCTGGGGCTGGCGCGCAGCCTCGGAAAGACGCGTGCCTCTGCAATCGCGGCACGGTCCCTCGCGCAAAAAGCGCGCAACGCGCTTGAGCCCCTTATCGTCCTTAACCTTGGCGAGCGCATTCTCGACGGTATAGACGGCGTTGTAATAGGTAAAGTCGAGCGGCGTGGCGCCCTCGCCATTTTTGGGAACGTAGAGAATGTGCTTCTTAACTGCCGGGCCATGGAACACGATGTCGCGCTCTTGAGGCGTGAGCTGGTTAAACGGCACGTCGGTACGCACGCCCATCTCGCCGGCCACCTGCTTCATCAGGTCCCACATGAGCGTGCCCCAGGGAAGCACCGCGCCCTCGTTGATGGTCTTTGACTCGTCGGGCACCAGGCTCGCCTCGTCCACCTCGCGCATGGCGCCGGTGCCGCCGCAGGTAGAACACGCGCCGCCACTGTTAAAGGCAAGGTCCTCGGCACCCGGCGCATAGAACTCGCGGCCGCATGCGGGGCACGTGAGCGACAGGCCCGCCGCCACGTTAAGGCTCGGCTCCACACGCGCCCAGCAATGCGGGCACACGTGATGGGCGCAGCGGCTAAAGAGCAGGCGCAGGCTGTTGTTGAGCTCGGTCATGGTACCAAAGGTCGAACGCACGCCCGGTACGCTGGGGCGCTGATGCAACGCGAGCGCCGCCGGCACGTGCAGCACCTCGTCCACCTGTGCGTGCTCGGCCTGCGTCAGACGACGGCGGGTATAAGTGCTGAGCGCCTCCAGATAACGACGCGAGCCCTCGGCATACAGAACCCCCAGCGCTAGCGAGCTCTTGCCCGAACCCGACACGCCGGCAATACCCACGAGCTTTCCCAGCGGAATATCGATATCGATGTCCTTGAGGTTGTGGACACGCGCGCCGCGTACCTCAATAGCGCTTGGTTGTTGCGACACCGTCATCGCTTCCTTTCCTGTTGATCGAATGTGACAAAGGGACAGTCCCTTTGTCACATCACTCGTGCCATAAAATACGATCGCGAATGTACGCACCCAGCATGGGCACGGTAAACCGGACGAGGCCGTATCCGGCAGCCTCGATGACGCGCTCGCGAATCAGGCTTGCGCGATATTTACTCGCCCAGCTCTGGGTACGGTCGCAGCGCTCAATGATATCCGCCGTGCGCGTCGGCTTGTCCTCGTCAACCGCCATAGCCTCGATAAAGAGGCGCTGAGGGCTGCGCAGACCGTAATACAGAGGTGCGTCAACCGCTTCGTAGAACTCGGAGACGGCATCCGCATGGCCATTCTCGACATCGCGCCTTTCGATGACCTGCGAGCCACGCCGGACAGCAGACCGCCACATGTAATAGCCCACCAGCTGAACCATATAGGGATGCCCCATGCTCTTGCGCGCCGCAAGGTCCGCCGTCTCCGCGTCAACGTAAAGACCAGCGTCTTTGACCGTCTGGATATACGAATCGCGCACTTTGGGCAAAGATATTGCCCCCAACGTACGCTGCTGGGCACGCCGCAAAAACGTCACGCTCGGCTCTTCGAGCAGATCGTCAACCATACTGGGCAAGCCGGCGAACGCCAGCGCAAGACCGCGCTGGTCGCTATCGGGCAAGCCCGTGGCATCCTGGTCTCCGAGCACCTGCTGATAGAGGACGGCAAGAGCCGCCAGTTCCTCGATAGACACCGATTGTGCCTCGTCAATCGCAAACAAGACGCCCTTGCCCGGACCGAGCTTCTTGAGACGCTCGTTGACCAGCCCTCGCAATGTCTCGCCTTTTGCCCGCGCCGCCTCGACCGACATCCGGCCAAACGACGGCCCAAACTCCATTGACGTCACAACGGGTTTATTCGAGCGAAGCGCGTCGGCCAAGCGGTCGCACAAACCAAGCGAAGCGGAATCGGAGACAACCGCCCATCCGCGCTCGCTGGCTAGACGTTGCAGCTCCCGCAGGAGAACCGTTTTGCCACAGCCGCGGTTTCCCGTAATGAGCATGAGCCTGCCCGGCGCTCCGGCGCCGTTGTCGAGCCCTTCCTCAAAATCTTCGATGACCGACTCGCGACCGATGAGTATCGGAGGCCGCTTACCAGCTGTGGGCTTAAAGGGATTTGGATTCATATCGGCCTCCTCGGATTGGCAAACACTGGTAATAGTTATACCAACTTGTACCGAGTTACACCAATTGCATACGACAAAGGAACTGTCCCTTTGTCACCTGTGGCCGAAAAACTCGGCGTCTGCTGCTCGCCAGGGGCGGAAGGTGGTGGGATCGATCTTTACGTGCGCCGCGGCGGGTACGTCGTACCATTTGACCGTGTAACCGGCGCCGTGAGAGCAAAAGACCGAGTCGGGCGTGTTGGGCAGATCGGCCTCGGGCTCATAGGCGGCCACCTCGATTACGCGCTCCGCATCATGGCAAGCCGCATAACCGGCGAACTCCAGGTACAGATGCCCGCGACCGCCCGTGTAGGCAGCCACCTCCAGCGCATAATCCTGCACCTCGGATGCCGGCACGCGACCCACAAGCTTCGCCCGGTCTCCCGCCATCGTCGGCGGCTCGTACTCGGCACTCATGCGCGTGGCATCCGAGAGCGCCCGGCCCACGCACTCCCCCGGCACCTCGAGCTCAAAGCGATACCACGGCTCCAACAGTACCGCCGCGCCGGCCTCGCGCGTCTGCATCAAACCCTGGCGAATCGCGCGGTACGTGGCCTGGCGAAAATCGCCGCCCTCGGTGTGTTTGGCATGCGCGCGGCCGCCCGTGAGCGTAATGCGCACATCGGTGATGGGCGAGCCCGTCAACACGCCCAGGTGGTCGCGCTCCATGGCATTGGTGAGCGCCAAACGCTGCCAGTTAAGATCGAGCTCATCGGTCGAGGTCACGGTGCCAAATTGCACGCCCGAGCCTGCCGGTAACGGCTCCAGGCGCAGGTGCACCTCGGCATAGTGGCGCAGCGGCTCAAAGTGGCCCACGCCCTCGACCGACTGCGAGATAGTCTCCTTATAGAGAATGCCGCCGGGCTCAAACTCGACCGCAAGGCCAAAGCGATCGGCCAACACCCGTTGCACGACCTCGAGCTGCACGGCGCCCATCAACTGCAAATGAATCTGCTCAAGATGCGTATTCCAGCTTACGCCGAGCATGGGGTCTTCGTCCGCTAACTCAGTCAGTGCTTTGAACACCGCGTGGACATCGTGTTCGCCCGGAAGCACCGTATAGGTGAGGACCGGCGCAATGACGGGCGCATCGCCCGCGGGCTCCGCGCCCAAGGCGTCCCCCGGGCGAACGTGCGCAAGACCCGTCACGGCGCAGATGCCGCCAGCAGCAACCTCTTGGGCAAGCTCATACTTCTCGCCGTTATAGATGCGTACCTGATCGACCTTCTGCTCCCATGCCTCGGCACCGAAACGTCCGTCAATCATCTGTTTGGCATGCAGCGTGCCGCCGGTCACTTTAACCCAAGCCAAGCGCTCGCCACGATCCCCGCGGCTGACACGATAGACGCGCGCAGCAAACTCCGGGAGCCACGCCTGTTCACGCATCAGCGCGCATATGCCATCCAGCAGCTCGTCAACGCCTTGGTCCTTGAGCGCCGAGCCGGCAAAGCAGGGAAAGAGCTTGCGCTCGGCAACCATGCGCGACAGCGTTGCAACAGAAAGCTCGCCCGCCTCAAGAAACTCCTCGAGCGCCGCCTCGTCCAACGCAGCAGCGTCCTCCTGAACGGCGCCGCCCGCCAGCAGTTCGCTGGCATCCAGGCAGCCCTCGGAAAGACGTTGCCCAAGTTGTGCCAGCAAAACCTCGCGGCCGGGATTCTCCAAATCGATTTTGTTGATATAGATGAACGTCGGAATGTCATAGCGCGCAAGCAGACGCCACAGGGTTTCGGTGTGTCCCTGCACGCCATCGTTGGCGCCCACCACCAGAATCGCGTAGTCCAGGGCACGCAGCGTGCGCTCCGCCTCGGCAGAAAAATCGACATGGCCGGGAGCGTCCACGAGCATAACGTGGGTTTCGCCGTGGTCGAGCACAGCCTGCGACGAGAAGATCGTGATACCGCGCTCACGCTCGATCGCGTCAGTGTCCAGATGCGAATCGCCATCGTCCACGCGGCCGCGCTTGCGAATGCGACCCGCGTTGAACAGCATGGCCTCGGCCAACGTGGTCTTGCCGGCATCGACATGCGCCAAGATTCCAACGACCACTTGCTTCGACATGGCTCTCCTCTTATTACAAGCCCATCGCACGCGGCAACGGGCGTTCACGCTCCACACTGGATGATACAATTTACGGGCCGGCGGGCGAAGCGGGCCCTATCCCCCGACCGAGCTCATCGCCCTGCGTTGCCGCGCGGCGATTTTCGTAGGTTCGCGCCTTGCGAAAGCCGGCACCTCCCCTTTTTGTCTGCCGGGCTCATCTGGAACGGCAGCGACGCGAGCCCCACAACAACGCGTTTTGCCAAAAATGGCCCCACCCGGGGCCATTTTTCATTCGAATTAAGGACTGGTACGCGCCCCCGCTCTTACGCCTCGCGCAGCCAGTCGAACGCAACACGCGGCGTGCCGTCCGACACATGGATAATGCCGACACGCTCGAATCCCGCCTTGATGCTCGCACGCTGCATGGGCAGATTGTCCTGATGCGTGTCGATGCGCAGGTGATCGGCACGCTCTTTGGCAAAGGCAAACATCGCAGCCGCGATACCGTGCACGGTGCCGTCGGATGCTACACGGTGCAGCACGGCGTACGGAGTGTCGCTGCGCCACCGACCGTCCTCAATTACGTCATAGCACTCGTCCGGACCCGGTAAAAAGGCAAACGTCGCTACCACGTGACCGTCAACTTCGCACACATAGCTGCCACCAGCGGCGATATCGGCAGCCAGCTGCTCGGCCGAAGGCGTGCCCTCGGGCCACTGCGTGGCGTTGCCATGCGCGCGCATAAAAGCGCGGGCCGCGTCATAGATAGCCATGACGGCGGGAATGTCGGTATCGAGGGTTTTTCTGATCATCACGCGGCGACCTCACGTTTATTGGTATCACTTTGATTGAGCAATGATACCAGCGTTTGAAGAGGGGCGCGAAGCAGATGGGGAGCAAAAAGCGAGCCGCCTGGTCAAAGGCAAAGAGCGAGTTTTTGGGCGCTGCCACCGGCGGCGATATGAGCGATCTGTTTGCGCGCGAAGACGAGCGCCGCGACGCACTAGACGCCGAGCGCGATGAAGCCTGGCGCTACAAGTCGTGCGAACGCAAAAACCGTTACGACACGCGCGCCGAAGCCGAGGCAGTTATGGCCGACTGCGAAAACCGCGGGAGACGTGGTTTGGCCTGCTACAAATGCGAATACTGCGGCGGATGGCATCTGACGTCGCACCCCTGGAAATAGACCCCGCATCGGCACGGCGCTGGCGAAGCGCCGGCCATCGCACGCAAGCTACGGGCGCGGCGGCACCAAAACATCGTAGCGAACGGCCTTGCCCGCAAGCTGATAGCTCGGCTTAACGCCGGCAAGCAGCGGCCCCTTCACCGGCCGCTTGATAACGACCTTACGCGGGTGCACCGCAAGCGCGGCTTCGACCAGCGTCTCCTCATCGGCACACGGCTGTTCCAGATGATGCAAGAGTTGGAACTTCTTTTTCACCGCCGCGCTCTTGGTGCGCCCGGGAAACATGGGGTCCAGATATACCGCGTCAGGAGCGGTGAGCTCGCCCTGCCCGATCAGCTCAGCTACATGGCGAAGGCCGGCGATGCTGTCCTCGCCGGCATGCAAGCGCATTCGTGCCACGGCCGTCGCAAGCGCCGGATCATCTGTCGCGCGATCCAAGGCATCCTTGAGAAGCGCCGCGATCACGCAATCCTGTTCATACAGATCGACGGTAAAGCCCGCGGCCGCCAGCAGCAGCGAGTCCTCGCCAAAGCCTGCTGTGGCATCAATCGCCCATGGTTGTTCGATGCCTTTTGTGCGCGCAGCCTTTACCAACAGCTCTTGCTGCAGACGACCCTGCTTGAGCCGTGGAAGCATGCGGCCAAAATCGGCACGCAACCCCATCGTGCCGTCGGTGAGCGTAAGGCCCTCGGACGTCCGCACGAGCTCGAGCCCAGCAGCCCGAGCAACAGAAAAGGGATCGACGACGCCCATGGACACTCCTTAGCAAACAAAACGAATACATGGGCGCCATTCATGTCGGCACCCAACCGTCCGTTATTGTCCCACATGCGACATGGTCCACAGCATCCCAATGCAAAGCACCGCCATCAATACCGTGCACACGGCAGCGATCACAGAATCACCCATGCGCCTTCCCAACGACCGCGGTTCACGCACTTGCTCCGGTCCGTACATCATGGCTCCTCCTTAGACTCACTTCTTATCACGGCCTTATCATCGCAGCGCCGCACATGAGCTGCCATCGATTTGACTTACAGCTGGCTTTCCTTTTTGAAAGATTGCCCTGCGCAGGCGAAAAGCGCTTTCTAACACACACGCCGTCACGTTGAACTACAATGTGCTTCACGATATGTGCAGCATATGGGACGCGCCAGACTGGCAGCGCCCGAATCGAAAGGACTACCTATGAGCGCCGCGCGCAAGACACTCAAAATCCTTGCCCTCATCTATTTTGTTTTGGGCATCGCCAGCCTCGTCATCGGTATCGCCGGCATCGCGACCGGCAAATTTGAATCCGTCTACGGATCGAACGCCATGCTCGCTGCTGTCGTTGTGATTATCAAAGGACTTGTTGACCTTGCGGCAGGCGTCGCCGGCATCAAGGGCGCCAACAAGCCCTCGCAGGTGGATGGCGCGTTTAAGCTCGGCATCGTTGCCGCAATCGCCACGATTGCGCAGGCCGTGCTCACGCTTCCCGCACTCGGCGGCAGCGCCGTCAATATCGGCGCCTTTGTCATCGTGGTGTACGACCTGTTCTTTGTTCAGCAGGCGCACGCCGTCAAGGCCGAGAACAAGGACCGCCTGTAAGCGCTCGCTTCTCATAGCCTCTGCAGCCAAGCAACTAAAAAGGGCCGATCGCACATCTCCGCGGTCGGCCCTTTACATTTGCCCAGATAAAACCTGCCAAAATAAACCTGTCCCTTTTTGGCAGGTTGTTAGCGGTGGCGGTACTCGGCGATGATGAAGTCGATATCGGTCTGAAGGGTGTCCAGGTTTGCCAGGCGTTCCTTGTCGGCAGGGCGCGTGCGGTAGTAGTACGGCGTCATCTGGAACACCGCCTCAATGTCGGCCTGCGTCTGGAGCGTAATGTTCGCAGACACCCGCTGCGTTCCCACCAGCTCGAGCTCGGTTGTCTGCGGCAGCTTCTCATCGTTGAGATACGGCGTGTCGTAGAGTACCTCCTTGAGCCCAAACAGATGCCGAGCACCCGGCACCACGGTAAAGAGCGAGCCCTCGGGTGCCAGCACGCGAGAAAACTCACGCTCGTTAAAGGGAGCAAAGAGTTCGGTCACCATATCAAAGGCGCCATCAGCCACGGGGATGTCCTTCATGTTGGCCACGAAAAAGGTCGCATCGCCGCGCTTGGCGGCCAGGCGCACCATCTCTTTGCCCAAGTCGAACCCGTAAGCATCCACGCCCGGCACCGCGCCCATCGCGCTCGTGTAGTAGCCCTCGCCGCAGCAAATATCGAGCAAGGTCATGGGGCTGCCCGTAGACGTTGCACGTCCAGACACCTGCTCGCGCACCAGTTCGACCATCGCATCGCGCAACGGCGCATAGTAACCGCGGTTCAGAAAGTCACGACGGCTGCGCGCCTGCGACTTGGGATCACCCATAGCGTCGCCGCTCTTGGACGACCGCAATAGATATAGATAGCCCTCGCGCGCACGGTCAAATCGGTGTCCGCCCGCGCATGCGGCACCGCGCTCGTCGTCCACCAACGGCTCATGGCAAACGGGACACAACAACATGGCAACTCCTTAGCGCGGACAACACAACGCCCACCATTGTCGCACGCCTCCCCCACCTAGTCATTGGGGACGTTCTTAAATGACTAGTCGATTAGGAGTATCATCGTCTGCGCAAATAAGCATGGAAAAGCATATTAGAGATTGAGAGCGTATGGCTGATACCGCATCTAAACACATTGACATGACTACCGGCTCGCTGTGGCGCAATATCCCCCTGTTCGCCTTCCCCGTGGCTGCCACGAGTATCTTGGAGCAGCTGTCGAACCTCATCGCCACGGTCATCATCGGTAATTTCTCGGGCGACCAGGGAACCCTCGCCATGGCGGCAGTCGGCTCCAACGTTCCGCTCACCAGCCTTATGATCAACCTGTTTATCGGCCTGTCGCTCGGATCCAACGTGGTCATCGCCAACGCTATCGGCCGCAACGACCAGAACATGGTCAAACGCGCCGTCCATACCTCGATTCTTATGGCACTCGTGGGCTTTGTCGTCATCGCGCTGGGCGAGATCTTTGCCGAGCCCATGCTCGCCGCGCTCAACGTTCCCGCCGAAACCATGCCGCTCGCTTCGCTCTACCTACGCGTCTTTTTGCTCAGCATGCCCTCGATCTTGCTCTACAACTTTGAGGCCGCGATCTTCCGCTCCGTCGGCATCACCCGCATGCCGCTGCAGGCGCTTGCCGTGTCCACCGTCCTCAACATTGGCCTGGACCTCATCTTTGTCCCCGTACTCCACTGGGGCGTCGCGGGCGTCGCCATCGCCACCGCCATTGCCTACACCGTCAGCGCCGTCACGCTCTTTATCCGTCTGCTTAAGACCGATTCCGTCGTCCGCGTCACCCCGCGCGACTTAGGCTTAGACCCCGTCGCTCTCAAGCGCATCGTCAAGATTGGCCTGCCCGCCGGCATCCAAAGCGCCGTCTTTGCCGTCGCCAACATCATCATCCAGTCCGCCATCAACAGCCTGGGCACCGAGGTCATGGCGGCATCGAGCGCCGCCATGAGCCTGGAGTATGTGTGCTACAACCTGCTCAACAGCTTTAGCCAGGCCTGCACCACCTTTGTGGGACAAAACCACGGCGCCCGCCAAATCGACCGCTGCACCAAGACGCTCAAGGTCTGCCTGGTCGAAGGCGGTATCGTCGCGCTCACCACCATCGTCGTCATCGTAGGCTTGGGACGCGAAATCCTGGCGCTGTTCAACAGCGACCCCAACATTGTCTCGATCGGCTATATCCGCGTGTGCTCGATCTTCCCTGCCTACGCCTTTAGCATGTTCTACGAAAACATGTCCGGCTACCTGCGCGGCTTTGGCATCTCGCTCATGCCCGCCCTCATCACCATGATCTGCGTCTGCGGCATTCGCTTCTATTGGGTATTCTGCGTGTTCCCGCACTTCCGCACCTTTGCGAACATCATGATGGTCTACCCCATTAGTCTGGGCACCACGGCGTTCTTTATGGTCGTGGCGGTACTACTCTGCCACCCGGCACGCACCTATCGCGCCGCCCAAGCCAAAGCGACAGCCCGCTAAACACCGCACTCAACGTCACGCCAGTCATTAATTGACAATATGCGAGCTCATATAGTCGATAAAACGCCTCGTGGCGATAGGCATGGTGTCCCAGCTGCGCCAAGCTGCCACCACGTCGCGCGAGGGAGCATGCACGATGGGACGTACGCGAATATCGGCCCGCATGCCCTCGACGGTACGGCGATACAGCATGCTCACGCCTAGGCCCTCCTCCACCATCGCCATGATGGTGTAGTCGTCGGTCACCTCACTCGTCACGTGCGGCGACAGTCCGTGCGCCGCGAATGCATCGAGCACCAGGCTCTGTTCGCCCTCGTCCAGCAACACAAACGGCTCGGACGCCAGGTCGGCGAGCGTCACCTTTTCCTTTGCCGTCAGCGGATGCGCGGCCGGCAGCAGCGCCACCAACTCGTCGTGATAGACCACGCGTTTCTCGAGCCCGGCGGTAAATCCGCGCGCCGTAAAGCAAAAGTCAACCACGCCATCGTGCACCCACTGGGCGTTGCGCGTGTAATCGCCCTGCTTGAGGGTAAAGTGCACGCCCGGATGCAGAGCCCCAAAGTCGCGAATCACGCGCGGCAATACGGTGCGGCTCACGTTGGTAAACGTCGCAATACGAATATCAGTCGAGGAGAGCCCCAGCAGCTCCTGGCGCTTTCCCTCAAGCTCGGCCTCGGCAGTTACGATTTGGCGCAGATACGGCAGGTACTGTTTGCCGTCGCGCGTAAGCGACACACCCTGCTTGCCGCGCTCGATAAGCGTGGTACCCAGCTCGCGCTCGAGCGCCTTGACGGCCTGGCTCACCGCGCTTTGTGTATAGCCCAGCTCATCGGCCGCGCCCTTAAGACTGCCGCGATCGACCACCATACAAACAATCTGATACCGCGATGCCATCGTGCCTCCATCTCGATGCGGCTGTAAAACGTTTTGCCAGGGCTTTTTCTACTAGCATTAGCATTTCTTAATCATACTGAAGATACATTCGCTTTACTACATCCACATCTGAGAGCAGAATCCTTTTTGCGAAACCGTTCTGTAATAAAAGGAGTCCCATGGATCGCAAAAAAGCAATCGCGCTCTCATTTTCCGTTCCCGTCGCATGGGGCTTTTCGTATCCCCTCATGAAGATCGGCATGGACAGCATGAACGCCACGAGCATCGTTGCGCTACGCTGCATCATCGCCTTTGCGGCTTGCCTTGTGCTCTTCCACAAGCACGCTTTCCGCATCAACCGCGACCTTATGGTTCGCGCCGCCATCATCGGTGCCATCATGGCAACCGAGCTCACCTGCATGTGCCTGGGCTCCAGCCTCACCTCCGCCTCCACCGCCGGTTTTTTACAGAGCCTGACGGTCGTGATCGTCCCGTTTGCCAACGCGGCCCTGCTGCGTCGCGCCCCCGAGCGCAAGGTGCTCGTCGGCACGGCCATCGTCACCTGCGGCATGCTGCTGCTCTCGGGCGCCGACTTTACCAGCCTGAATCCCGGCGCGATCATCATGCTGCTCTCGGCCTTTATCTATGCCGGCCACATTATCGTAGCCAAGCGCTTTGTCGAAGAAGTCGACCCGCTGGCCCTGGGCGTTTGGCAGTTGGGCTTTGGCGGCCTGTTCTCGGGCATCGCCGCATGCACCTTGGGCGGCTTCACGCTTCCCAGCACGCCCAACGAGATCGTCGTGGTCGTCGCGCTGGCACTCATCTGCTCTGCCTACGGCTTTATCACCCAGACGCTCGTGCAGCCCCACGTGCCTGCCGAGACCACCGGCTTTGCCTTCTCGCTCGAGCCGGTCTGTTCCGCCGTCTTCTCGTTCTTCCTGGTCGGCGAGGTCCTGGGCCCCATCGCCTTCTTTGGTGCCGCCCTCATCCTCACCGGCGTCATGGTGGCAACCGTCGAGCTTCCGCGCCTTCGCGCACATGGACAGGCTCGCATGACAGGAGCGCCCGAGCACGTCTCGTAGACCCCACTCTTCATACAGCCGCGGCATAAAGGTAACCGGTGCGCCTTTACAATAGATGCCAACAGAGCATCTGCCATAAAGGAGCCCCATGGACACCGCAACCCGCGACCGCAACATAGCGACTTGGTTGGGCGATGCGCCGCAGCCGGTACGTGACACGACGAACCAGCTGCTCGAGCGCATCGCCCTTTTGCGTGCCGAGCAGACTATCTACCCGACACAAGACGACATCCTCAATGCCCTCGCCTACACGCCGGCCAACCAGGTCAAGGTTGTCATCTTGGGTCAAGATCCCTATCACGGACCGAACCAGGCAATGGGGCTGTCGTTCTCGGTCCCCGCGACGCAAGCCAAGCTGCCGCCGAGCCTGCGCAACATCTATAAGGAACTAAACGCCGATCTGGGCTACCCCATCCCCGCCACGGGAGACCTAACCCCCTGGGCACAACAGGGCGCCCTGCTCCTCAACACCACGCTCACCGTGCGCGAGCATGCCGCCAACTCGCACGCCAAGCTGGGTTGGAGCACGCTGACCGACTACGTTATCGAGCGCTGCTGCCTGCTGCCCCAACCGGTCGTCTTTTTGGCATGGGGCCGCTTTGCCCAGCAGATGGTCGAGGGCAAGCTCGCCGCGACTGGCGCGGGCGAGGCAACCGGCAAGTACTGCTTAGCCTCCACGCACCCCTCGCCACTTTCGGCAAACCGTGCCACGGCAGAACTCCCCGCTTTTATGGGGTCGCGCCCCTTCTCGGCAGCCAATCGGCTACTCGAACAGCACGGCTCGACCCCCGTCAACTGGACTTGCCTCGGCTAAAAATCGATACATCAAAAACGCGCTCGACGGCTTTCCATCGGGCGCGTTTCCTATTCGGGCCAAATAAATTGTGTGCGGCCGGCCTCGCCACCGTCAATGAGCAGACTCTGCCCGGTCATAAACCGGTTGGTCACGCCCACAAAGTAGATCCACTCGGCGATCTCTTGGGCGGTGGCCCAGCGTTTAAGCGGCGTGAGCTCCATAATCTGGTTCCACAGGTGCTCGTCTTCCATCACGCAACGGTTGAGCGGCGTGATAACGCCGCCCGGGTCCACACTGTTGGCGATGGCCTGCGGTGCCAGGCGGTTTGCAAGGTTCTTGGTGTAGGCGATAACGCCGCCCTTGCTGGCGGCATAGGCGGGAAACTCCGACCCCGTATGCCCGCTCGCCGACCCCACATTGACCACGGATTTAATAGCCGGCGCCGGCTTGGCGGCAAGCCCCTCCCCCACAAAGGCGTAACGCTCGGTCACGTTGATGGTGCCACACAGGTTGGCGGCAATGTCGTCGGCCGAATCCTGCGTACCGGCAACGTTTACGATTACCTGGGGTTCAAGGTCGTCTGGAAACGAGTCCGGTTCGCGGACATCAACGATCAGATGGCGGTAGCGCTCGTGTTCGATCGCCGCCGGCAGCAGATCAAAACCCACGACCTCGTGGCCCTCGTCCAAAAAGCGCTGCACGCACGCGGCTCCGATACCGCCCGAAGCGCCCGTGATCAAAACCCGCATGCTTGCTCCTTAGGCGGTTGCGTGACGCTCGAGGTACTCGGCACCCACATTCTCGCGCTCCCAGCCGCGCACGACCTTGTAGCCCACGGGGCTCAGGAAGACCTCGCACAGCAGCTCGGCAACAGCGCCGGTCAGCGAGCACATAAGAACCTGCACCCAGGTCCAACCAAAGAACGTGTGGCTCACCACAATGGCAAAGACCAAGTTGTCGATAAACTGGCCAACACCCGTGGACACATAAGAGCGGAAGGCAAAGCTCGCAAAGTTATTCTTTTTGAGCATACGACCGAGCGACTGGTTGAGTGTGGAGTTAACCACGGCAGAAACGAGCATTGCCAGCGAAGAGCCCAGCACCACGTACCAGGTGCCGCCGATGGTGGCGTTAAGGGCGGTGTTGACCTCGATCATACCCGTGTCGTAGTAGGCGCCCCACATGCCGGGCGTGAGCGAGCATGCCCAAAAGCACAGACTCACGGCCAGATTGACCAGCAGCGCGAGGATAGAGATTTTGATGGATGCCTTGGCGCCAAAGCGCTTGCAGATCATGTCCTGGCACAAAAACGAAACCCAGCTCACCACAAAGCCGCAATCGAGTGCCAGATACGGCAGGCTGATAAGCTCTTTGTTGGCCAGCAGGTTCATCATGATGACACTCACGAAAAACAGCGAAACCGTTGCCGCGGGAATGCTCCGCAACAGGACCTTGTAGTCCTCCATGACCTTCTTGATCATTATGTACTCCTTTGGTTTTAGGTTTAACGAGCAGGATATCGGACCCGAACTGCTCGGACGTCACGGTCTTGAGACGACGGTGGGTATGATAGCCGCTCACACGGCATCAGGCAAGCAACCGGCGCGGCAGCCCCGCAGGGCCACCGCGCCGATGCGTTAAAAGGCTACGTTGCCAAACTCCGACAGGATAAGGTCGGGGTTGTGGTCGGTTGCCCAGTCCACGTTCCACGGGCTCGTGAACAGCAGCAGCTTACCGCCGCGCATGTCCTCGACGCGCAGGGTGTCGCGCGTGAGCGAAAGGCCCGGGATATCGATGGTGTCGGGGTCATTCTGGATCCAGCGGATGTCCGTATAGGGCAGCGGCTGGCGACGAACCTCAACACGGTACTCGGCCTTAAGGCGGCGCTCGAGCACCTCAAACTGCAGCACGCCGACCACGCCCACGATGACGCTCTCCATGCCGGCACCCAGCTCGCGGAAGATCTGGATGGCACCCTCCTGGGCAAGCTCCTCCATACCCTTCACAAACTGCTTGCGCTTGAGCGTGTCGACCTGCGTAATGCGAGCGAACATCTCGGGGGCGAACGTCGGGATCTGCGGATACTGCACGTGGCGCTTGCCGGAGCACACGGTGTCGCCGATGCTAAAGATACCCGGATCGAACAGGCCCACGATATCGCCCGCGTACGCCTCGTCCACGATGGCGCGGTCATCGGCCATCATCGACGTGCCCGTAGCAAGCTTAAGCTTGCGGTTGCCCTGCACGTGGAAAGCGTCCATGCCGCGCTCGAACTTGCCCGAGCAAATGCGCACAAAGGCGATACGGTCACGGTGGTTCTTGTCCATGTTGGCCTGGATCTTAAACACAAAGCCGCTAAAGTCGTCGCGGCAGGGATCGACCGGCTCGCTGGTAAGCGTATCGGTATAGGCGCGCGGCGTCGGGGCCAGACGCAGGAACTCCTTGAGGAAGGGCTCCACGCCAAAGTTGGTAAGCGCCGAGCCAAAGAACGCCGGGCTCAGCTTGCCGCAGGCCACGGCATCCAAGTCGAGCTCGTCGCCGGCGCCATCGAGCAGCTCGATGTCGTCCATCAGGTTCTTATGGTTCTCCTCGCCGATGAGCTCATCCATGGAAGGATCGCCCAGCTCGGCCTCGACCTCGGCGACCTTCTTAGTGGCGTTGGCGTGACCGTCGCCCTCAAAGGCGATAACGCGACGGGTCTGACGGTCGAACACGCCGCGGAAGTTGCGGCCGCTGCCGATCGGCCAGTTCATGGGATACGTATTGATACCCAGGACGTTCTCGATCTCTTCCATGAGCTCAAACGGATCGCGAGCCTCGTGGTCGAGCTTGTTCACAAAGGTGAAGATGGGAATGTGGCGCAGCGTACAGACCTTAAAGAGCTTTTTGGTCTGGGCCTCGACGCCCTTAGCGCCGTCGATGACCATGACCGCGGCGTCGGCGGCCATAAGCGTACGGTAGGTATCCTCCGAGAAGTCCTGGTGGCCGGGGGTATCGAGGATGTTGACGCAGGCGCCATTATAGGTGAACTGCAGCACCGAGGAGGTAACGGAGATACCGCGCTCCTTCTCGATGTCCATCCAGTCCGAGACGGCATGCTTGGCCGAGCTCTTGCCCTTAACCGAGCCGGCGGTCTGGATGCTGCCGGTATAGAGCAGCAGCTTCTCGGTAAGCGTGGTCTTACCGGCGTCCGGGTGGCTGATGATCGCGAATGTGCGGCGCGACGAGATTTCATCCGACAGGCTTGCCATGCGGATCCTTTCTTGCATTGAGTGCATTACGTCGATGTAACCGCACTATTGTAGCCGCGAAATCCCGCCATAGGGCACCTATCAGGACAAATTCATTAGCCGAGCTCGCTGTGCACCGGGCAGCCGCCTCAAGGATTGTCTCGATCTGTAACAGTAAGACGGGTTTTGAGCCCCTACCTGTTACAGATCGAGACAAACTGGCAGGCCCGCCGGCACAATCTCAATCTGTAACATCTAGCCGCCCAAATCAGGTCTAACTGTTACAAATCGAGATAAACAGGAAGGCAGGGAACCAATGTCTCAATCTGTAACATCTAGCCGCGCAAATCGACTCTTACCGTTACAGATTGAGACAAATAGGCAGGCGGGCAAATAAGATCTCGATCTGTAACAGCAGGCGACCCAAAACGGACCTAGGTGTTACAGATTGAGATTGTTTTGGAGCAAGCGCGGCGCCGGCGGTCTATTCCACATTTAGCTCTTGCGTAACTGTGCATAGTGTATATATACTGTGCTTACCGGTTATATACACGTGTAGCCCAACAGCTAAGGAGCCGCTGTGGACATCATCCTATCCAATTCGAGCGACAAGCCCATCTACGAACAGATATCCTCGCAGGTCAAAGCTCAGATCCTTTCGGGCGCGCTCGCTGCGGGAGCCAAACTCCCCAGCATCCGTGCACTCGCAAGCGACTTAGGCGTGAGCGTCATCACCACCAAGCGCGCCTATGCCGATCTGGAGCAGCTCGGCTTTATCTGCACCGTGCAGGGCAAAGGCTGCTTTGTCGCCGAGGGCAACCAAGAACTCTTGCGCGAAAACCAGCTCTGCCATATCGAAGAGCTGCTTGCGCAGGCAGCAACGCAGGCCGAAACCCTGGGCGTCACGCGCGGCAAACTACACGAGATGCTCGACCTCGTAGCCCCCGAAACCATGCAGTAGCCATCTGCAAGAAAGGCTATACCATGCAAAAGTTGCTAGAACTCAAAGGTGTATCGCGCCGCGTGAGCGACCGCTTTTCACTGCGCGACGTCACGCTTGCCGTGGAGCCCGGCCAGATCGTTGGCTTTGTGGGCGCAAACGGCGCCGGCAAGACAACGACCATTCGCGCCGCGCTCGGGCTTATAAAGCTCGATGCCGGCGAGGTGCACCTGTTTGGGCAGCACTGCGACGCTAACGCACCCGACGAGACGCAGCGCTGCTTGCACTCCCGCGTCGGTCTTGTCCTGGACACGTGCCCCTTCCCCTCCACGCTCAAGGTGGGCCAGGTCGAGACGCTCGTAGGCCCGGCGTACCCCACATGGAGTCGCGAAACGTTCGCCGGATTCATCAACCGATTTGGCCTCGATCCCAAGACGAAGGTCAAGGACCTCTCCCGCGGCATGGGCATGAAGCTGCAGCTCGCCTGCGCGCTCAGCCACCATGCCAAGCTGCTCGTTTTGGACGAAGCCACCGCGGGCCTCGATCCCATGGCACGCGAAGAGCTGCTTGACGAGCTGCTCGCCTTTGTTTCCGACGGCCAGCGCAGCGTGCTGCTCTCGAGCCATATTACGTCCGACCTCGATCGCGCCGCCGACCGCGTCATCTGCATCGATAACGGCTCGATTGTATTTGACCTGCCGCGGGAGGACATTACCGACCGCGCCGGCATCGCCCATTGCACGCAGGCGCAGGCGTCCGAGCTCATGGCTTGCGTCGAAGGCGCCCACGCCGCCCGCCACGCCTATAGCGTGGACGTGCTCGTGCCCAACCGTCGCGAGGCGCTCGAGGCCTTCCCCGAGATTCCCTGCGACCGGGCAACCATTGATGATTACCTGCGCCTCATGCTGAAAGGGGCTTCGAAATGAAACGCGCCTTTATGTCCGAGCTCGCCATCGTTCGCTCGCTTGTCCCAAGCATCGCGGGCGTCGGCCTGTTCATCTTCGTCGTGTTGACCCTCGCCAACGCATCGGATGGCGATTCCGGCATGAGCGCCGGCGCCTGCGCGGTCAGTGCCATGTCGCCCATCATGGTTATGAGCTCGCTGGCCGGCTTCGACAATCAAAACGGATGGGAGCGCTATCGGGCAACGCTGCCCATCTCGCGCAAAGACATCATCTGCGCACGCTACCTGAGCATCATTGTCTTCTCAGCCGTCATGGCGTGCGCCGGCGCGCTTTTGAGCATCATCACCCTTCCGTTCTTCGATCACACGGGTATGCCCTCGACGGGACAGTTCGTCTTTGAGACCACAATAGCCTCCGCCGCATCGATGCTCATCTCCCTCATGATGGTGTTTTTGGCGCAGCCGTTATTCTTTCGATTTGGACACATGGAGGCGCTGCGCCTTTCCGTCGGCCTGTTTGCCCTGCTCGGATGCCTTGCCATGGCCACGCTGAGCTCCTCCAACCCCATCAGCAACTGGCTCATGTCGATTGCCGGGGCGAATCCCGATCCCGCCGTCCTCGGCTACCTGTGTGCGGGCATCGCCGCACTTGCCCTCGCGCTATGTGCAATCAGCTGCACCGTCAGCACCAAGGTCTATCGGGCACGCGACCTGTAGACAGGCGCGGTAGCATAGGGCATGCGCCACAGATCGGCGCGGTCTTTTTGGGGAGGCGCTCAACCCGTGTCGTGGGTTACAGCAGCATTTTGGAAATAACGACCCGTCAGGGGCACAAGCTCAACCTGAAAACCCTCACACTGGACTCGAGATGCCCGTATTGACCGTGCGCCACCGCGCTACTTGCGCAGCGGCTTGGGCAGCGGAATGCCCGCTGCGATAGCAGCAGCGATGATCATGCAGACGATGCCCTTGAGCGGGAAGCACATGAGCAGCAAGCCCACGACCATGACGGGCTGACGCATGACGGCGCCCATCGTCGAGGCGGTGCAGACGGCGACGCAAAAGACCGGATCTGCGCCGGTGAGGATGGCAAGGCCGTAGCCCAGGCTTACGCCCGAGAAGATAACCGGGAAGAAGTGGCCGCCGCGCCAACCAAGGTTGATGAGGGCAGGCGTCAGCATGGCCTTAACAAGACCGGTCGCGATAAGCACGCCGGCGGGAATGGTCAGATAGGTCTCCATGAGCACGTCGGCTTGGGTCTCGCCGGCAAACATGGTGTAGGGCAGGACCGTGCCACAGATGGCGAGCGCCAGACCGGCTAGCATGGCCTTGACGACAGGGCGCTCCCCTATGGCGTGGGCCAATGCCTCGCTCGCGTGCTCAGAGACAAAGTACAGCCAGCCGCATACGGTGCCGACCAACGCCAGCGGAATGAGCCAGACAAGTTCCAGGTTGCCCACCTGAGCGGACTCGAACCTGGGCATGCCCATGCCGCCACCCATAAGCTGGCCGAGCAGCAGATAGGTGCCCAGGCCGCCGGCAATCGCAATGCCGTAGACCACCGTCTTTTGCGCCTTGGGGAGCTTGATGGTGATCTCATCGGATGCGGGGTCCTCGTCGCCGTCGGCGCTACCGGCAAGCGGCGCCACAAAGCCAAACACGGGCGCGGTAAAGAGCGCCGTCAGGGCAGCCTGGGTGCCCAGCAGCGTGAGCTCCCTAAACTCGGCGCCAAAGCGACGCATGCGGTCGCCGACCCAGCTGCACAGGCCCGCGATGACGCCGGTCAGACCGGCTTCCGGTCCAATACTTCCGCCAAACAGCAGCGGCAGCAATGCCGCAAGCGAAAGCTTGCCCAAGTTGTCGTACGGGTAGCGGCCGTCGCGCTTTACCTTGGCCATTACCTGATTGAGATCATCGGTCTTGGTGCCCGTAAGCTTTTCGTACAGACCGATCAGCAGGCCGCCCAGCAGGCAGGCGAAAAACGGATACGGCAAAAAACCGAACGGACCGCTCGCGAGCTCGGGCGAAGCGACGCCCAGCATATGCGGGATCTCGGTCCATAGATAGTCGATGCCGTGCTCCATCGCAAAGAAAAACAGCCAGACCGCGGCGCCTGCAAACGCACCGGTCACGGCTACGCTAACTAAAAACAGCGCACGGTTTTTGGGTTTTGCGAGGTTGTCCATCGGGACCTCCCGTGGTCTAAATCGACAAAGATACGTTTTATTGTAGGACGGGCACAGCGCGGACGGGCCAGCCATCTACGCCTCAAACGGCACCGTTGGGCGCCGCACACGCGATGGCCCCAAGGCCTAGTTGTCGATAATCGATACAATTTGGTGCAGGTCGTCGGCAAAGTAGATGCCGGCCTGACGCTGCGAGCTCGATAGGCCTTTATCGATCATGTGCTCGAGCAGCGACTTAAGATCGTTGTAGTAACCGTCCAAGTTATACAGAATGCACGGCGCGCTCAGATGCCCCAGCGACACGGCCGACATGACCTCAGCGATCTCCTCGAGCGTGCCCGTGCCGCCCGGAAGGGCGATAAACGCATCACCGAGCTCGATCATCTTGGCCTTACGCTCGGCCATGTCGCTCGTCACGATCAGGTCATCGATACCATCGTGCTGAAACTCGGCCTCGATAAAAAAGCTCGGCTCAACACCGGTCACGCGCCCGCCGGCATCGAGCACGCTATCGGCGAGCGCGCCCATCAGGCCCGATTTGGACCCGCCGTATACCAGCGCGTGCCCGTTGGAGCCAATCCAGTTGCCCAGCTCTTGCACCGCAGGCAGAAACGCCGGGTCATTGCCGACGCTGGCGCCCAGATACACGGTGATATTCATATTTTGTCCCCCTTATCGTGACGCGCGGCGCCCGCCCTAGCGTTGGCGTCGGCGATATTCGCGCACGCGGCGCGACAGGTCAGCGAGCTCGTCACGATCGAGCTCTTCCAAATGCTCAAGATCATCCATAAAGCGCGCCATGGTGTCCTTTTGGCGCAGTTTAATGAGCGTATTGCAGTAGTTCACCGCCACGCCCGTGAGCATGGCGATGTAGAAGATGCTGATGACGCTCAAAACGACGGTGATAGCGCGGGCAACCGGCGTCTCGGCCGGGATATCACCGAAGCCGATCGTCGATACGGTCTCAAAGCTAAACCAGAGGCCGTCGCCAAACGTAAGGGTCGTGGGCTCGGACAGCCAGACGGCCGTCGAGCACAGCAGATAGAAGACGAGAAACAGGCCCGTGATGCGCGCAAAGCCAGCCTGGCGCAACACGTCGGCAAGCGTCCTCAACTTGTTCATCGCGACCCCTTTTCCCAGACGCCCAATCACATTCGCTCGGTATTGTCCCACGCCTCCCCCGCAAACGGAACTAGTCATTGGGGACGTTCTTAAACGACTAGTCAGCCTTGATTATCAACTTTATCCGAACACCTCCCACATTCATCCGTACATGTGCGGA